>JAGVLZ010000081.1 GCA_020054055.1 Phycisphaerales bacterium | reverse complement strand
TGGGCGGTTCAACGCCAGCGCTCCGCGGCGCGGCGGCGCTCAGCGCGAGGTCGAAGCCGGTGAAGAACTGCTGAAGGTCGGGCGCGAGCGAAGTCGAATCGCGCTTCCAGCGCTGGTATTCCCTCTCGAGGTACTCGGCGTTCCAGCCGTTGACTGAGGGTGCGATGGCCCGGGGGGCGGGTGTGGGGGCGGCGGTCATTCGAGAAGGCTCCGTCCAGAGTGATAACGAATCTCGGCCATTGATTGTCGGCGAGTAGCCCCGGAGAAGACCATTCTAGGGGGGAGCGAAGACCCGCGACGCAGGCGAATGGAGACAGTTTTCACCCGCGAAGACGCTGGCGTCGATACGCTTCGTGGGGTATATTTGAGTTGACTTGGCAGGTCAGAGTAGGGAGGCAACCTCATGCAAATCGGAAAGTACGGCTTTGCAGCAGTCTTGGCTTGCGCGTTCTTTTCAGGTTCTGCATTCGCGGTCAACCTGCCTTCAGTCCTCTCAACTCAGGTGATCACGTCTCCGGTCGAAGGCGACCGCGCGGGGGAGGGTCTTGCGGTGCTCGATGTGACGGGCATCCCGAGCATGGACACGCTTGGTTCGCCCAACAATCGCGTGGTTTACCTTTGGGTCGGGCCGTTTAACTTTGTGACCGGCATGGGCTGGGACGTTGTTCTTCAAACGGTAGCACCAGAATCCAGACGATCCGACATCAAGATGCTGATCACGAATACTGCCTTCCTGCCCCTGCCAAACTTTGGCATTTCGCCAGGTTTCGCGGATCGAACGCCCGGCGGGCCGACGGCGTATAGCAACAACATCGACAAGTTCGCAGACTTGAGTCTACCGGACGTCTGGGCACAATCGGACGGGCTGATTCGACTTGAGTTCTTCGATACGCCTGACCATGCAGCCGGACTGATCGATGGGCTCTGGGTGAGCGGAAACATTTATTTCCAAACGCTAAACCCGATACCTGATATTCCTGCATCCGGCGCATCTTGCCTGCTCACCTTTGCTTGCATCGCGTTGCGACGCCGAGCGCGGAAGCAGACGTGAGTCAAGGCGGCGGTGGTTCCGGGCATGTTTCGGGTGGGACACATCCATCCGCGCCTTGGTAGCAGCGGTACCCTACTTGGTTCGTAGTCGTAAGAAGCAGGTCGATCACGATCTGCTCATCAGTGGCGTCGACGAGACCATCGAAGTTCACATCACCACGACACCACTCCCATGGCGGCGGGCATGCGTGGCAGGTAGGACACAAGTAGGTGCCCTCGATTCCCATGGCGCGAACCTGTTGGATCAGGGTCCGATCATCCGCCTTGACCCAGCCGTCGAGGTTTGCGTCTCCGAAGCACCACTGATTGCGGTCGCAGGCCGGTTGATAGGTCGGATCTTCGGGAAAGCAGCGAACCATTCCGAGATCGTCTTCCGAACCAGCGATCCCGTCTCCATTGAGATCACCGAGGCACCACGGCGTGACCTCCCACGGGCCAAGAGCCTCAAGGCACACCCTATCAAAGCAATCCTCAACAAGATCACCGTCGATATCGGCGCAGGGCAATCCCCGGCAAGGCCGGCACAAGAAGTCCGTGCCCGGCGAGGTTGTGAACTCCTGATGTCGGGCCGACATCACCGCGAGCGATGGATACTCGATCGTGCCGACCAAGCCCAGCGACAGGTCGGGCATCTCCACGATTACACCTCCACCTGAATCGTGCTCCCCTCCGTTGGCAATGCATTGTGGACCCTCGGGACAGGACTCCGTCATGAGTCCGATTGAACCGTAGCGTCCGGACTGGCTGCAGCCGACATAACTGATCGCCGCTGTCGCGACTCGAAGCGTTCCCGCATCGCCTGCGGGAGTGCAGTGCCCCGGCTTCGTATCGCCCCAACCCGCAATGTACACCGGCTTGCCCATGCAAAGATCAACGTCGGCGTCGTTCGGCCGAACGACGGGGATCGGCGCGATATGAGCAACAAAACAAACATCGGCGGGTTCGATCTCGGCGACCACGACCCCGTCATTCAAAGGCAACGGCGGAAAAGTGAACTCTCCCGTGGCCAACGTAAAGCACTTGATGCGAACGCGGATCATGTCCTCATCGGGGCCCACGCAGAGGTTGAGGCAGGGCGGGTTGTTCCCAGGATCGGGACAACCGCGAAAATAGGCGTACCACTCGGTTGCGGGGGAAACCCCAACGTCGCACGCGCCGGTCGCCGGTGCGTATTGGTCAGCGATGAAGTGACGTATCGTCACGATGAGGTTCGGCGCGACCAAAACGCCTGAACCCTCTGGATACCATGCCTGGTCTGGTACTCAATCCCGCGGCGCGAGACCACAAACCGCGTCAAAGCGCGTTCCGGCGGGTTCATTTCCGCAGGAGATCGCCAACGCAGGCGCATCCACCGACAAGAAGATGAGCATCAGGCAAACGATCAACATGCGGAAAGGAGCGTGCATCGAGGAACCCTCCACTTGTGCTGGCGCTTGGAACTGCCGTGAATTGGCAGACGATCAGCCTCGCGGTCAGCATTTCCAGCAATGTACCATCAATGCTTGCCGATATATCCAGCAGATCGCGGTCCCCGTTCCGCTGACCTCAGCCCGCCGAACTGCCGATAAACTGCCCGCGGCCGCGCCATCCCCATGGATCGGGGTGGGCGGCCGAACACGATCGGGCTACTCATGGACCATTACGATCTCTGTGTCATCGGCAGCGGCCCGGCGGGGCAGCGGGCCGCCGTTCAGGCCGCCAAACTCGGCAAGCGCGCCTGCGTGATCGAGAAGGCGCAGGTGCTGGGCGGCGCGGCGATCAACACCGGCACCATCCCCAGCAAGTCGCTGCGCGAGGCGATCCTGCACCTGACGGGGTTCCAGGGGCGGGCGTTTGTGGGTGAGGCCCACCAGCCGAAGCAGAAAATCACCATCGAGGACCTCATCTCCTGGTGCAACACCGTCATCAAGGCCGAGATCGAGGTGATCCGCGGCCACCTGGTCCGCAACAACATCGACATCATCAACGGCTTCGGCGCGTTCCAGAGCACCGACTGGGTCGTCGCGGTCAACGGCGGCGATGTCCGCGCCATCAACTGCGACCACGTCCTCCTCGCTACCGGGACGCGCCCCGCCGCGCCGAAGGACATCCCCTTTGACGGCGTGCGCATCGTGGACGCCGACGGGATGCTCCGGCTGAACTACCTGCCGCGAACGCTGCTGGTGGTTGGCGGCGGCGTGATCGGGACCGAATATGCATCGATGATGCAGGCGCTGGGCGTGAAGACCACGCTCATCGAGGGGAAGCCGAGGCTGCTGGAGTTCCTCGACTCCGAGATCAGCGAGGCGCTGCAATACCACCTCCGACAGACCGGCATGCAACTCCGCATGGGCGAGAAGGTGGTCAAGGTGGAACTCGTCGATGCGCCGGAGGGTGCCGCGGCACGCGACGGCAAACTGGTGCAGGCCACGATGGAATCGGGCAAGACGCTGAGGGGTGAGTGCCTGCTCTACTGCATCGGTCGGCAGGGCAACACCGAGGGGCTGGAACTCGAGAAGGTTGGCCTGAGCGCCGACGATCGCGGCAGAATCAAGGTGAACGACCGGTACCAGACGGCGGTGCCGAACATCTACGCGGCGGGGGACGTGATCGGTTTCCCGGCGCTCGCGTCGACCTCGATGGAGCAGGGGCGGCTGGCCGCGTGCCACATGTTCGGGAAGAGGGTGGATTCCGTGCCGGAACTCTTCCCCTACGGCATCTACGCGATCCCGGAAATCTCGATGGTCGGCTGGACGGAAGAGAAACTCACGGAAAACGGAGTTCCCTACGAAACCGGCGTCGCGAACTACAAGGAGATCGCGCGCGGGCAGTTGCTCGGCGATATCGTCGGCATGCTGAAACTCCTCATCCATCAGGAGACCAGGGCGATCCTGGGAGTCCACTGCATCGGCAACGGCGCAACGGAAATCGTCCACATCGGGCAGGCGGTCATGGCCCTGAACGGGACGGTGGACTACTTCATCAACACGGTTTTCAACTACCCGACGCTCGCGGAGTGCTACAAGGTCGCGGCGCTGAACGGGGCGAACAAGTTGGCGCATGTGTAGGGATTGACGTGGTTTGGGCGCGGGAACCGCGTTTGGAGCGTGCGGCGGGGGTTCGGTTTAGCGCGGCATTGCACGGTGGTGCGCGGGTTTGCGCGCTTCGGCGCGCTGCTCGATGGGTCGCCTCCGCGTTGGGTAAAGAGTGATAGCCCGCCCCCTATTGGGTTGGATGATCGATGTGGGACGGAGCATGAGGGTGGCCCTTGCTCGTCATCTCCCGCCAGCATGAAGATTACGCACGCGGCGGGGAGGGGCAAGGGAGATTGCGCGTATGTGCGCGAAATGAGCGCACAAGGGGTGTTGATGCGCCGACTATTTTATACCAATCACACTTGAATCTCGCGCGTGACCCATGCGGCGTTGCAGAGCGACTTGAATCGTTCGGTGTCGAGGGTGTTCCAGGCGTCGAGTGCGGC
>JAGVLZ010000100.1 GCA_020054055.1 Phycisphaerales bacterium | reverse complement strand
GCCGCACTCGACGCCTGGAACACCCTCGACACCGAACGATTCAAGTCGCTCTGCAACGCCGCATGGGTCACGCGCGAGATTCAAGTGTGATTGGTATGACTTGCGCCGCGTCGGGGTCGATCACCATTCCCACCGTGCCCATCGGCAACCCCGGCAACGCGCCGGACTTTACCGGCTATGGCTCGGTGGCGTACGAGTACAACATCGGGGCGAACGAGGTGACGATCGGGCAGTACGCGGCGTTCCTCAACGCCGTGGCCGCGACGGACACGTTCGGCCTGTACAACGGGAACATGCCGGACCCGCTCGGCGGCATCACGCGGTCGGGCTCCATGCGGCTCTCCTTCTCGAAAGTGGGTCAACACAACTCCACCTTCCCGAGGGAGAGCCTCTTTCGCAAAGTGCGCAAGAATCAGTACGTTATCGGGTCGGGGCGCTGCGACGCAGGCGGTGAAGCGAGGCCACCTGCCGTCGATCACGGTGTTGGGTGGCACGGGAATCGGAGCCGCCTGCCTGCGGCTCATGGGCAAGTCGAGTTGAAAAAGGTCAGGACCGCGGTGATGTCGGCGAAGTTGACGGCGCGGTTGCCATCGGCGTCGCCCGGGCACGAAGAGGGCACGCTGAAGAAAACGCGAGCGCTTCCCGAATCTGTGCCGCGATTGTCGTCCCCATAGACCCCCACGACAAGGTCAGCGAATCCATCGCCGTTGACATCTCCCGCGCCGCTCACCGAGCACCCGAACAGATCGGACGAGGCGTCGCCGATCAAGGTAAACAGAGTGGCACCCGTGGAACCGGAAAAGACCCGGGCGCTGCCGGAGTCCGTGCCGTGGTTGTCATCCAAATAGGCTCCAATGATGAGATCGTCGAAGCCATCGTTGTTGACATCGCCCGCGCCGTCAACGCGATAGCCAAACTCGTCCCCTGCACCGTCCCCGTTGAGAGTGTAGAGAACAGCTCCGGTGGCTCCTGAGAATGCACGAGCGCTTCCTGAGTTACCGCCGTTGTTGTCATCCATGTGGGCCCCTACAATGAGGTCGGCAAACCCGTCGTTATTGAGATCCCCAGCGCCGCTCACCGAAACACCGAAGCTGTCACCGGCTCCGTCACCGTTGAAGGTGAAGAGTGTTGCTCCGGTCGCGCCGGAGAAGACGCGGGCGCTACCGGAGTTTGACGCCGAGTTGTCGTCGAATCTGGCCCCGACGACAAAATCGTCGAAGCCGTCGTTGTTGACATCACCCGCACCGCTGACTGCGACGCCGAACTGGTCGCCCGGCCCATCGCCGTTGCGGGAGTAGAGGATCGCGCCGTTTGCACCCGAGAGGACGCGGGCGCTACCGGAGTCCGCGCCGTTGTTGTCGTCGAGCAACGCGCCGACGATCAAGTCGTCAAAGCCGTCGTTGTTAGTATCTCCCGCACCGCTGACAGAAAAACCAAACTGATCACCTGCTCCATCGCCGAAAAACGTGTGGAGGACGGAACCGTCCGCCCCAGAAAACACACGTGCAATGCCCCGATTGCCGTTATTCCGATCGGCACCGACGATGACATCGTCGAATCCATCGTTATTGACGTCGCCGGCACCGCTCACTGAAGAACCAAAGAGATCGAATGCCGCATCGCCGTTGAAAGTATGCAAGATTGCGCCGTCAGCACCGGAGAAGACTTGCGCGCTCCCGGAATCTTGCCCGTTGTTGTCGTTCCTCCACGCGCCGACAATCAAATCGTCGAGCCCGTCATTGTTGACATCGCCCGCACCGCTGACGGAAATGCCAAACTGGTCGTTGACCGCTTCACCGTTGAAAAGATAGATGGGGAGGTGAACGACCTGCGCGCTCGCGGTGGTTGCCGCGATCAGGACGAACGAGACGAAGAGACGAAGAGACGAAGAGACGCTCATGTGGATTTCCTCCGCAGGGAGCCGCGCTGATGCTGTGTGAAAGGAAGCCGTATGGCGGGCTATAAAATATTTGCTCGTACAACACAGCATATCACAAAATGCGACGATTGACAAACTTGTTCAGCGAGTTCCGAATACGATATCATGGAATGTGCATATCCTGTCTGGCAGACGGCACGCTCAAACGAATCAACTCTCGGGTGCCACAGTCGAGCGGTTACTTCGCTCGACTGTGCTACGCCCACTACCCTTACTATGTTCCGAAGACACGGTCCAACCCGGGACAGCCGGATCGCGCCACCATTAATCACGGCGCCCAAACATTCGCCACCCGTGCCCCCACGGCGGCATCTCCTCCCACCGGCCTCCCATCCGGCCCGTGCATCTGCCCGTTCGGCATTCCCGGCGCTCCCTTCGCCCCCGCGGCCCACTTGGGGAAGTGTTCGCCCTGCCAGGACTGTGGGTACTTCGCGTCGTCGTGGTCGAGCGCGGCCTTGGTCGGGAAGAGCGGGCGGAAGGTGTCGCACATCACGGCGAGTTCGCCGGTGAAGGTGGCTTCGAGGGAGGCTTCGATGGTGCCGGGGTGGGGGCCGTGGGGGATGCCCTGGGGGTGGGCGGTCATGGAGGCGACTTCGATCCCTTTGCGCGAGCCGAAGTTGCCCTCGACGTAGTAGAGGACTTCGTCGGAGTCGAGGTTCGAGTGGTTGTAGGGGACCTTGATCGCCTGCGGGTGCCAATCCAACATGCGGGGGCAGAAGGAGCAGATGACGAAGTTGTGGGCCTCGAAGGTCTGGTGGATCGGCGGCGGCATGTGGAGTTTGCCGGTGATGGGGGCGAAGTCGTCGATGTTGAAGATGTAGGGGTAGTAGCAGCCGTCCCAGCCGACGATGTCGAGGGGGTGGTAGGGGTAGACGTAGGAGTGGATGCGGTCGCGGGCCTTGATGCGGACCTCGAAGTCCCCGGTCTCGTCGAAGGTGAGCGGGAACTCGGGGAGGCGGAGGTCGCGCTCGCAGTAGGGTGAGTGCTCGAGGAACTGGGAGGTCTGCTTGGCGACGTAGCGCGGCGGGGGGCCGATGTGAGAGCCGTTGGCGGTCTCGATGAGGAGGAACTTGCCGAAGGGCATGGACTCGACGGAGGGTTCTTCCTTTGCGATTTTGGCGGCGTCGCGCTTATCCCAGACGAATCGGTAGATGACCCCCTTGGGGATGATGATGTAGTCCTTGGGGCCGAACTTGAGCGCGCCCATCATGGTGTAGACGGTGCCCGAGCCGAAGTGGATGAAGAAGCACTCGTCGCCCTGGGCGTTCTTGAAGTGGTAGTTCATCTGCTCTTTCGGGACGCAGATGGCCATCTCGCAGTCGGAGTTGCCGAAGTAGACGACGCGGCCGGTGACGGAGTCGCCGTGGGGTTTTTGCGGGGCGGTCTTGACGTGGCGCATGCGCATGGTGTCGGTCTCGACGTACTCGACCTTGGTGGAGTACATCGACTTCCAGCCGGTGATCTGGGTCGGCGGATGGATGTGGTACATGGTCGCGGTGGGGCCGACGAAGCCCTCGGTGCCGAAGAGTTCCTCGGAATAGAGGGCGCCGTCGGGGCGGCGGAACTGGGTGTGGCGTTTTTTCGGGAGTTGGCCGAGGCGAGTGTAGTACGGCATGGGTCGGGCTCCGTGTGGAAGCGCTAATTCTCTGGGAAGTCTAGCGGGATCGAGGGGTTGGGGGATCATTTCTTCCGAACGCAAAAACCGCGGGCGCGTGGGCATCGAAGTTCACTCGGCCGCACGACCGGCAGATTCTCGCGGGCCCGAATGATGGGTTGCGCTGCGCGGTCGTTCGAAGTTCTTTGGAGGAACCCAATCATGTCTCGTCAACGTGTTCAGCCCCGATGGGGCTCGCTGTCTTCGTGTCTTTTGCCGGCTGCTTTGGCCGGATCGAGCGCGCTCGCCTCGAGCCACCGCGAGGCGCCGTACATCACCGAGATCCCCAAGTGCGACGGAACGGATTTCTACATGTTCCGCTCGTACGAGGCGGGGCGGCAGGACTTCGTCACGATCGTCGCCAACTACATCCCGCTGCAAGATGCCTACGGCGGGCCGAACTACTTTTCGATGGACCCCGACGCGCTCTACGAGGTCCATGTGGACAGCAACGGCGATGCGCGGCCGGACCTGACGTTCACCTTCCAGTTCACCAACACCCTCCAGCCGATCGCGCTGAACATCGGCGGGCAGATGGTCGCGATCCCGCTGATCAATGCGGGGATGGTCGCGGCGGCGGGGAACGACCCGGCGCTGAATCTGCGCGAATCGTTCACGGTCAACATGACGCGGGTCACCGGGAAAAAGGCGGTGACGCAGGCGGTCACGAACTCGTCGAATGGATCGGCGACCTTCGCCAAGCCGGTGGACAACATCGGGACCAAGTCGATCCCGGACTACGCGGCGTACGCGGGGCAGCATGTCTATTCGATCAATATCCCCGGCTGCGCGACGCCGGGCCGCCTGTTCGTGGGTCAGCGGAAGGACCCCTTCGTCGTGAACCTCGGCGAGACGTTCGACCTCGTTCACCTGAATCCGCTCGGAGCGGAGGATGGCGAGCAGGACGATCTCTTCGACAAGAACGTGACGTCGTTCATCATGGAACTGCCGATCGCGTGCCTGACCAACGGAATGGAGCCGGTGATTGGCGGGTGGACGACGGCGAGCCTGCCCGCGGTGGAATCGCGCGTGAACAATCCGAGTTTCAGCGCGCCGCAGATCAACAAGGGCAAGCCAGTGCAGGTCTCGCGGCTCGGGATGCCGCTGGTGAACGAGGTGGTGATCGGTCTGCCCGACAAGAACAGGTTCAACAACAGCAAGCCGCAGGATGATGGGCAGTTCCTGGTGTATGTCACGAACCCGACATTGCCCGCGCTGCTTCAGATTCTCTTCCCCGGCGTGGCAGTGGCTCCGTGCCTGCCTCGGAACGATCTCGTGGCGGCGTTCCTGACCGGCGTTCCCGGGCTGAATCAGCCGGCGAATGTCGTGCCCTCCGAGATGCTGCGCCTGAACACCGCGATCCCGTCGACTCCGGCGGCGATGCAGAGCCGGCTCGGCGTGCTTGGCGGGGACTCGGCGGGATTCCCGAACGGGCGTCGGCCTGGCGATGACGTGGTGGACATGGCGCTCCGCGTCGTGATGGGGGCGCTGATCGCCGATGCCATGTGCGCTCCGAACAACACCGCGCCGCTGACGGATGGCGCGTTCGTGGATGCTTCGTACTTCGATGACGTGTTCCCGTACATCCGGACGCCGATCGCCGGCGCGATGGATTGATGAGCGTAGTTCGGAGGGGAGTTGCATTCGTTCCGGGCATCTCCAACGGGGTGCTCGGGGCATTGGAAGGATACGATCGGCCTGGTTCGGGACGAAGCGGCGCGCGTAGGAGGTTGTCATGGCTCTTGGAAAGTTGGTCGTGCGTTCAACGATGGTGATCGTGCCGTCGCTGGCGCTCGCGGGCGTCCCGGCGGTTGCCCACGATTTCTGGATTCTGCCCTCGACGTTCGCCCCCGCGGTGGGGGGCGAGGTCGCGGTCTCGCTC
>JAGVLZ010000122.1 GCA_020054055.1 Phycisphaerales bacterium | reverse complement strand
CACCGCCGCGCCGCGCTCCGCCGCCGGGCCGAAGAGCGCCCCTCGGTCGATGGTGACGAGGCGCGATCGCTTAATCCAGCCTTCGCCCGCCATCGCGTCGGCCACGCCCGGCGCATCCTCGAAGAGCGGAACGGATGCGGCCTCCACTCCCGCCGCCATCGCGGTCCCGCAGAGCCCCATCCACACCGAAACGCCCGTGAACGCAAAGGATCGATGAGTCATGCCTGTCTCCGCTAGAGGTCCGTCAACTTGTGCGGGGCCCGAACACAGGCCAACGAAAGCGACCCTGCAACGAACCGCGCCGCCCCTTCTCAGCAGCCGCCTCCCCAGTTGGCCAGAACCGTCGAGATATCGACGAAGTTCACAGCGCCATCCTGGTTCGAGTCGCCCGCCGGCCCCGTGCCGCCCCAGTTCGCCAGCACCGTCGAGATATCGACGAAGTTGACCTGCTGGTCGCCGTTGGCATCACCCTGGCACGAGGGAACAATGACGCCGAATGAAGCGACCCCGGGAGTCGAGTTCGTCGCCCCCGCGCCGTTGACCGCCTGCACCTGCCAGTAGTAGCGGATGCCGTTGACCAGTCGCCCCGGCGGGACCGGGTACGAGGTTGAGAGCAGCCCGGCCTCATCGACCGTCGGGCTTGTCAGCCCCTGCTGGTCGTCCACGATGACGCGGTACGAATCGGCGAACTGCGCGCTGCCCCACGAGAGCGTCGGAGTGAGCGTCGTGATGTTCACGCCGTCGGCCGGGCTGGTCAGCCCGAAGGAGGCGGGCACGACGCCGATGGTCTCAAAGTCCTGCACATTCGGCGCGGAGGCCGTGACGCCGACGGCGTTGGTCGAGGTCATCTTCCAATAGTAGATCGTGTTCGGCAGCAGCGCCGTGTTGATCCATGTGTACGAGGTGCTGGTGAGCCCCGACTGGTTGATCGCCGGGCTGCCGAAGCCGGCGTCATCGTCCACCATCAGCGAGTAGCCGTCCGAGTCGTTCGACATGGTCCAGAAGAAAGTTGGATTGCGCGAGACGGCCGTCGCGCCGTCGGCGGGCGTGGACAACGAGAACGACGCGGGGGCGACGTTGGGCGTCGCGAAGCTCCGCGACGTCGGGGTCGAGGTCCGCGTCCCCAGCGGGTTCACGGCGACGACGCGCCAGAAGTAGGTCGTGTTCGGCTGAAGGTCGAGCGGCGGCATCGACGACGGGGTGAAGTTGGTCGTCGTCAGGGGCTCGATCGACATCACGAGCGAGCCGAAGCCGGCGCTGTCGTCGACTTCGAGCCGGTAGTAATCCGTATCCGGCGCCTCGGCCCACGCGAAGTCCGGCGTTCGGTCCGCCGTCGTCACCGCGTCCGCGGGCGTCGTCAGCGCAAAGTTCCCCGGCGGCTGCGTGTACAGCGTCCGCCATGACGCGATGGTGTTCGCGTTCAGATTGAGCGCCATCGCATTGTGGCAGGGGTTGGGCTGATTCGTCGGGACGCCCATAGCGAACCCCTGAAAGGTGATGTCCGGGTTCGAGAAGTAGGGGCTCCACTGGCCGGGAGAGTAGGCCATCACGGTGCGGTACGAGTTGCCCGGCGTGCGGTACCCATAGGCGAACGGGTGCGAAGCGGCGCCCGCGTTATCGCGGTCGTGCGCGCAGCCCATGTTGTGCCCGAGTTCGTGCGCAAACACATACGCGCCGCAGTTCGCGCGGGCCGTCACGCCGAAGGCATTGCTCTGGAAGCCCGGCCCCACGCCGGTCATCAGCCACGCGATCCCGCAGGCGTTCGCCGAGGGCCCCGGCACGATCAGATGCACAAGGTCGGCCCCGACCTGATTACGGATCGTGTGCAAGTCGTCCATCACGCCGTCCGAGCCGTTGGTGATGAAGTTCAGGTCCACTCCCATGTCCGTCGCGTTCGAGACGTGATTCTCTTCGACCGTCCCCGCGTTGCGGATGCGCAGGTTGACGTTGCTGTTCTGGTACACGAGATTGGTCTCGGCGATCTCCGCGTCGATCCACGCGAGCATCGCCGCCACGCTCCCGATCTGCGACGCCGCGATCGACGTGTACGCCGTCAGCACGTCCGCGAAGATAAACGTCCCGGCCTCCTCGCCGCGCTCGTCGCCCACGGGCGCATCCCCCTCGGGCATCACATACCCCGGGATGTTCCGATCCTCGTGCCGACGGTCCACCGCGCAGGGGCGATCCTTCACCGGGTCCAGTTCGCTGATCTCCGCGAATCCCCCAGGCCCGGCCCCCCCGGCAACGATGATCTCGAACGAACCCTGATGCGTCGTGTGGACCTTGCCCACCACCGCATCGCCGTTCTTCACAAAGAGCGCGTAGCCGTCGGGGTCATCGACCAATCGGCCGAACCACATCGGCGTCTCACCCAAACCGAGGTCGTTCGCCTCGCGCGTCACCTCGAGCATCCGATCGCCGAAGAGGTTGAGCACCACCCGATCCTCGACCACCGCGCCGCGCTCCGCCGCCTCGCCGAAGAGCGAGCCGACGTTCATCGTCATGTAACGAAGTCGCTTGCCCGAGAGGTCCTTGACCGTCGTCTCGTGGACGCCGGGCATCGCCTCATCGAACACACGAACGACCCCCGCCGCCGGCGAACCACCCCCCGACACCGCGCCGCTCACGAGTGCAACGACAGCCGACGACCAGACGAGATTCTGCTTCCGCATGTGGGCTCTCCATACGTCCCTGCCAAAGGGCGTTCATGGAAAGTTAGCCATGTTTGACCCCTCGGCAAGCCCAAAGGGTGAAATCCATGCGGAATGCCAAAGTCGGCCCACCGAACGGGTGCCGAAGATCAAGAATCGGCCGACACCTGTGCCGCCGATTCCCGTTCCCACCGGAATCGGTGCAGGAAGCGCGGCGAGCACCGATCCGCCTGGGACGAGTCGGCGGGACGAAAAGGGGGTCTCCGCACCAATGCGGAGTGACGGGGCGAGAATGAAAACGCCCGGAGGATCGACTCCTCCGGGCTTCGACTTTAGTTGATTGATTGGAACTTACTCGGCGCCTTCCAGCAACTGACCAAGCCGCCGGACTTCCGCGTTGCGTGACTCTTCGTCCATCGCGGCGATGGCTTCCGAGAAGGCCTCGATCGAGGCGTAGCCCATCGACGCGAGCGCGCTGGTGACCACGCCGGCCGCTTCCGAGGCGGACATCGGCTCGTCGGCCTCGAAGTCCATGTGATTGATGGGGCCTTCGCCCTTGCTGGCGATTGACTGGCCAAGCGCGGTGCACCAGGTCAGGTTGTAGTTCGCCAGCACTTCGTTCACATCCGCGAAATCGCGGTCGCCGTCGCGGTCGGCGTCGCCGTCGATGACGTATGTCTCGTATTCCGGCGGCGAGAGTGGGCACCCGCTCAAGCCAAATGTCGCGAGGACGTTTGTGACATCGGCGAAGTTCACGACGCCGCTGTCGTCCGCGTCGCCGAGGGCGTCGCTGTCGCAGATCGTGAATGTCATCGGCTCGAAGTCCACCACTTCCGGCGCGGCGGTGATCGAAAGATGGGGCAATGCGCAGCGCAGGACGTTTGAGCCGTCGCCGCGCGTGGCACGAGTGATGATGTACTCGTACCCGCGCGGGAGGGGCGCGGTCGGCGTGAGCAGAACGACCGTGCCCGGCGTGAATGAGAGTTCTTCGCCCTCGATGGTCTGCTCGAAGCCGCAGGTTTCATCGGTCTGACCGGCGCCGTCGCTGAGTCTGCGCCGTTGGATCACGAAGGGCGGGGCACCGGTGCGATCCCAGTTCACGGGGCCGTAGAAGCGCCGCTTGATCGGGTTGCTGGGCGAAGGGCGAGCATCGGTGCCGATGAACTCCTGCTGGTGGAGGGGGAAGGAATCGTTGAGGTGCGGGTAGAACGGCGCGACGCCGGCTGCGCCGCCGCCGAGCGACGCGGCGATGCGCGGGGGGCTGTACCCGGAAGGCCCGCCATCGTCGGCGGTGAGAACGATCCTGCTCCCAGTAAGCAGATCGAAGTTCTCATACAGGCTGACGGGACCATCCCACACATCCGCCACTGTCCCGGTCTGCGCCGGCACTCTCATGGAGATGGTCCCCTTGAGGCCGCGGAGCGATTCGTCGGCGTTCCACTTCATGCGGATCTCCGCGAGGTTATCGCCGAGGTTCTCGTCAACTCTCTGGAGCCAGATGCGCCCCTTCATCTGGCCGCGAAAGAGCAACTTCGGGTCATCGTTCGAGCTGCTGCCGGGTCGGCCGAACTTGACGGCGCGGATCTCGCCGGTGAAGAGGCCGCTGCCGGTGCCCTTGCGCGCGGTCTCGACGAGTCCGATCCCCTCGACGAATGAATCGAAGAGGCCGAAAGGATCGGTCATCGGGTCCCCATCGTCGGGCACCGCGTTGGTGCCGGTGATGTTGGCGTGGATCTCCTCGCCCCGGACCCGTTCGATGAATTGGTCGGCGCGGATGTTCACCTTGGCGTTCTCGGCCCCGATGACGCCGTAGCGGAAGTCGAGCAGGGTGATGGTCCCGCTGGCGAAGCCCGCGTCCGTGTTGGACCTCATGATGACATCGCCGGTGAGGTCGCCGCCGTCGCCGAGGGATTGGATGGAGATCTCACCGCCCTCTTGGTATAGGCAGGTGATTGGGCCGACGACATCGCCGCCGACATCGCCTCCGAGAGTTGGGCGACCGAGAGTGGCGTTGAGATCATTTACGAAACGCACTTCGCCGAGCGTGTCGTGAATGTTCGCGATTACCAGCACGAGACCGTTGCTGAATGTGTCAGAGGTGCGGATCAACGTCACCTCTGCTGGCCTTGCCGCAACGCTCGTCGTGCCGATGTTCACGACGATCCGTCCCGTCGAGTTCGGGCGGTTGATCAAGAGATTGGCGATGACCGCACCGCTCGACCCGGAGTCATCGATCTGGTACGTCGTCGTGGTCTCGGTCGGATGCGGATTGAGCGTCACGAGCCAGACGTTCGATCCCGGCGCGGTCTCGTCGCGGCTCCAGAGCTGTGGTCCCGTGTAGGGCACGCCCGAGTTGGTCTGCACCACTGTCAGTCCGGCAAGTGCGTCAGTCGGACGCATCAGGAATGCGAAAACAACCATCGTGGCGATCGTAATGGGAAGGCGGTTCATCAATCAGTCTCCTTGTTCGCTTCTGCATGAATGCGAGAGCGCAGACGAACACACCGACGCCTGATGCGCCGGGAACCGCGCGAGCGATACGTAATCCATGAGAACCTGTCGGGCGATCCAGCTCAGCAATCTCAATTCGATCGAACAGTTCAGGATTGTGGCTCAGACTTGATCCCTCAACTGCACGGTATCGGCTCGAGCCCGGAAATTCCCACCAAGGGCTCTCCGTCCATTCACTCGCCCCGCCCGAGACATCCCACAATCCCCACGGCGACATCACATCGCGGTAGCCCGCGACCTCGGGGATCGGATACTCACCCTGTGACCATGGATACCCCGCGCTCGTCTGGCCTCCGAGTTCCGGCGGGCCGGGGATCGGCGACTCCTCCGACGAAGTCGAGT
>JAGVLZ010000162.1 GCA_020054055.1 Phycisphaerales bacterium | reverse complement strand
GCAGGTCCTCGCGCAACTCGACCCGAGCCTCCGCGCCCTCGACGTCGGCCGCCGCAAGGCCGAGCGCCGCCGCGCCGAGGCGATGGTCGCCGAGCGCGAAGCCCTCGTCCAGAAGGCCAACCGAGACCTCAAGCGCCTCCAGGAACTCAAGTCATCCGCCGGCGCTTCGCAGAACGAGGTGGACGACGCCCAGACTCAGGTGACAAGCGATGAAGCGCGCCTGCTCAACGCCGTCGCCTTCGCCGAATCCGCCAGGTCCGAACTCCAGACCGCCGAGCAGCGTCTCGCCGACCTGACGATCAAGGCCCCCTTCGCGGGCAGCGTGGTGCGGAAGCACATCGAAGTGGGGGAGTGGGTGAGCGAGGGCGACGCGGTCATCGGACTCGTCGCGGTCGATTCCGTCGATGCCTACCTCGACGTCCCCGAACGCTTCATCGCGCCGCTCTCATCGCCGGGCGCGACGGTGCAGCTCCGCATCCCCGCTCTCGATCAGGTGATCGAAGCGCCGGTCACTTCCGTCCTCGCGGCGGGCGACCGCCTCGCGCGCACTTTCCCCGTGCGCATCCGCCTCTCGAATGCACCCGACGGCCCGGCCAAGGGTCGCCTCCGCCCCGGCATGAGCGTCATCGGCATGGTCCTCACCGGCGAACCGGCCGACGCACTGACCATCCACAAGGACGCCGTGATGCGCAACGACGCCGGCGCCTTCGTCTACTTCGATGCGGGCGGCAACGCGGCCGTCGCGCCGATCGAGCCGCAGTTCGCCTACGGCGATCGCGTCGTCGTCCGCTCGCCCGTGCTCAAGCCGGGGATGGGGATCATCACCGAGGGGAACGAGCGCGTCTTCCCCGGCCAGCCCCTCTCGATCATCGGCGGCGAGCCCAAGCCCGCCGAAGCCGCCTCGAAGGCGGAAGGGAAGGGCGGCTGATCCATGGACCTCATCAAGTGGTCGATCAATCGACCCGTCTCGATCGCGGTCGGCGTCCTGCTCGTCGTCATGTTCGGCCTGATCGGGCTGGGCGCCATCCCCATCCAACTCACGCCGTCGGTCGATCGCCCCATCGTCACCGTCAGCACCATCTGGCCCGGCCGCAGCCCGCAGGAGATCGTCGACGAGATCACCAAGGAGCAGGAAGAGCAACTCAAGAACGTCAAAAACCTGAAGACGATGCGCTCCGTCAGCCGCGAGGGGGCGGCGGAGATCACGCTGGAGTTCTACATCGGCGCCGACGTGACGCGCGCCCTCCAGGAAGTCTCGGATGCGCTGCGCCAGGTCTCCGACTATCCCGACGAGGTCGATGAGCCCACCATCCAGTCCTCCGAGGGCACGCCAGAGCAGGCGATCGCGTGGATCATCATCGACCTCGACCCCGCCAAGAAGCACCTCCACCCAGGCTTCGACATCACCACCATCTACACGCAGATGGACCGCGAGGTGAAGCCCTTCGTCGAGCGCATCGACGGCGTCGCGGAAGTGAACATCTACGGCGGGCGCGAGAAGGAAGTCCGCGTCCTCCTCGACCCCACGCGCCTCGCCCAGCGAGGCGTCTCGTACCGCCACGTCATCGAATCGCTGAACGCCGAGAACGAGAACGTCTCCGCCGGCACGATCGCCGAGGGGAAGCGCGATTACCGCGTCCGCGTCGTCGGCCAGTTCGAGTCGCCCGATGAGGTGCTCGACACGATTGTTGCCTGGCGCACCAACCCGACCATCGCGAACGCCCTCCCCGTCCCCGTCTACGTCCGCGATGTCGGCAGCGTCGAGATCGGTCATCAGAAGCAGCGCGGCTTCGTCCGTTCCATGGGCGAGCCCTGCCTCGCGATGAACGTCATCCGCCAGACCGGCTCGAACGTCATGACCGTGATGGAAGACGTGCGCGAGCGCCTCAAGGTCGTGCAATCAGACTTCCTCCCGCGGATCGACCCCGTCGCCGGCCCCGACCTGCGCCTCCGCCAGGTCTACGACGAAACGGAGTACATCAAGTCCGCCATCGACCTCGTGCTCGGCAACCTCTGGATCGGCGGCTCGCTCGCCGTGCTCGTTCTCCTGTGCTTCCTCCGCTCGATCAAGAGCGTCGCGGTCGTGGCGCTCGCCATCCCCATCTCGATCATCGGCACCTTCCTGGTCATGCTGCTCGCGGGGCGGACGCTGAACGTCATCTCCCTCGCGGGGCTCGCCTTCGCCACGGGCATGGTGGTGGACAACGCCATCGTCGTTCTCGAGAACATCGATCGTCGCCGGGCACTGGGCGAGTCGGCGCTGCTCGCCACCTACCGCGGCGCGAAGGAAGTCTGGGGAGCGATCCTCGCCTCCACGCTCACCACCGTCGCCGTCTTCATCCCCGTCCTCACCATCCAGGAAGAAGCGGGCCAGATCTTCTTCGACCTCACCCTCGCGATGGCCGTCTCAGTCTCGCTCTCGCTTGTCGTCGCCAGCACGGTCGTTCCCGCCGCGACGGCCGTTCTCTTCCGCAACTCCAAGTCGCGGACCACCACGACCGACGCCCCCGCACGCCACGGCCTGCGCGAACTCTTCGGAATCGCCCCCTTCTTCGCACGCCTCGTCAACCGCTTCGGGGACCTCATCCAATGGACCATGACCTCGTGGCGCGCCTGGACCGTGCGCCCGACGATCATCCTCGCCCTCACCGCCGTCAGCCTCCTCGGCGCGCGATACCTCGCGCCGCCCCTCGACTACCTCCCCGCCGGAAACCGCAACCTCGTCTTCGGCGGCATGCTCATCCCCCCCGGCCTCTCCGTCGAGCAGATGACCAGTTACGCGAACGTCATCGAAGGCCGCGTGGGGCAGTACATCGGCAAGGACACCAAGGACCCCGCCGTCCGCGCCGCGCTCCCGCCCATCATCCGCTTCGAAGCGCCGGACCAGCCCTTCGATCCCGTCGGCATCGAGAACTTCTTCATCGGCGCCTTCGACGGCGGAATGTTCGTCGGCGGCACATCGATGGAGCCTCAGAAGGTCATCCCCATCGGCTCGCTCCTCACCGCCAACATGAACGGCATCCCCGACGCCTACGGCGGGGCGCGCCAGGCCTCGATCTTCGGCGGCTTCCGAGGCGGGAACAGCATCGACATCGAGATCTCCGGCCCGCGCCTCGACCGCGTCTCCAGCGCCGCCCAGATGATCTTCATGTCCGCCGCGGGCAAGTACGGCTTCGGCGACACCCGCGCCAGCCCCGCGAACTT
>JAGVLZ010000126.1 GCA_020054055.1 Phycisphaerales bacterium | reverse complement strand
GCCTGCTTTGCCTGCTTCGCTCGCGCCATCATCGTCGCCTCCAACTCCGTCCCCTTCGCGCGCTCCGCATCCGCCTCCGCTGCGCGCATCGCCGCCTCCGCGATCTCAACACGATCATTGGCCTGTTTCATGCTTTCCATTTCATGCTCCTTAGCCCGCGGCGCGATAGGCAACCGCGACAACCAACGCTCCACGAATGCACCTTTCACCCGAACACTTCATTCGGGTCAGGCGGAGAAGCATGACGGGGCGTTTGACCACGCGTCCGCCTTGCGGGCGCCGAGAATCGGTCGACGAACCAGCAACAATTATTCTACGCCGCGCTCTTGGTGGCAAGACAAAGTGTCAAGCAACTGTTCCTTCTGGCACGACGACGCAAACTCCTCCCGACCACGAACGAGCCTGAAAGCAGGCATACCTGTGGCCCCCGCCCGTGGCCTACCCGTCGCAATACGGCACCGCATGTCGCTAAACGCCAACGCCCTCTAGTCGCGCAGATTCGCCAGGTAGACTTCGCGAATATGCTGAATGGACAGTGCTTCTGCTTTTGCGCTCATCCACCTTTCAATGTCCGCAAACCACTGCATGACTTGATGCTCTGTCGCGGGTTCAACCAGCACTGGAAGCCCATCACTTCCCGACGAGAGCATCGCTGAAAGACACTCTCTCGCTTCAGCGTAAACCCGCGTAGACGCTCCAACATTCCCGATCGATCGACAGTGTCTCGCGGCAGCCGCGAAGCGGAGTATTTCCTCTCGCACGGCCTCCGTGGCCAATCCGTCCATGTCTGGAGGCGAGATCAGATTGGCGGAGTGAAACGCAATGCTCAAGTTACTTTCGACTAATCCGTCAGCGAGTTCCCTTGTATACTGCGCAAGGTGATGCAACAGACGATCGATGATGTCCACATCAGCGCCCGCGATACTCTTTCTCTCCAGATCAAACTGGCTCAGAGTGCCCTCAAACAGGGCTGCCATCTGACGTCCACTCATCGATTTTACAAGTACGGAGTAGACATGGCACCACAGCGATTGGGCGATCCGCCCCCGGCTGATGAATCGACGAGCAGCGAGACGATTCGCAATCTGCGCGATGTCGTTCAACCGTTCTTGTACAACGGTCACTCGTCTTGGTTGCGCTAGTAGCCGCTCCGCTTCCTTTCGTTTTTTCTTCTCTTCTTCGAGTGCCCGAAATGGCTCGGTGAAACAACAGGCAACGAAAATGATGCCGATGGTGGCCAAGCCTCCAGACAGCCCGAGCCAAATCGACTGACCTGCAAGGCCAGCGACTATGGCCGTGCCAAGTACGGCCGCGCTCTCAGGAACGATGTGCCTCCTCGCCGTTTGGAACGCCCGCCTGACCATGTAGAAGTCGTATTGCCGCCGCGACAGCATCCCTTGATCCTACTACCCTCTGTGGCTGACGGCGGGTGTTCCCTGTTCTGCTATTGCGTGGCCGAGATTTCGGCAGGTTGCCGAGCCTGATGCGGAATCCTCTTTGCGGCGGGTGCCACGCGTCGAGGCTTCTGAGGCTCGACCGTGCTACCCCTTCTATCCCCTCTACCTCTTCTCCGTCCCGAAGACACGGTCCAACTGAGGACAGTTGGACCGCGGCACCCGCGAACCTGGTGCTGCCGCTGGCGGATCAGTTTTTCCCCCCCGCCACTTCACGACCAACTTTCTCAAGGAATCTTCGCGCACCACCATCATCCGTGCGCACACTTCGCGTCACTGCGCGAGTCTCCCCTTGCCTCGCCCTAAATCCTCCGTACAGTCCAAAGGCACGAGAAGAGAATCAAAGGGACCCCGCGCATGCCAACGCGCAACCCCACCAACTCAACCCACGGCTATCCCCGCGCGCCCACCGCGCCGCTCCCCAATCTGTGCCCATCTGTGTCATCCGTGCCAACTCTTCCCCGTCTCCACTCCCGACTCCCTCCGCGTCCTCCGCGCCTCCGCGGTGAACCCCGTACAACCGCGCGCCAAAGCGCGCAGAAGCGCGCAAACCCGAGCAAGAGCGAGCAATCCCGCGCACATCCAATCCCCCACCGCACGCCCCAATCGCCGATTTCGCGCACGAACCCACTCGATACCCCTCCGCCTTGCGTCCCGCTGCGAAAGGGGGGTGTCTTGAAGTGCGAACCCGGCCTTGGCATCGGAATGCCAAGACCGGGGCACCCGTTTGATTGGGGGTGCGCGGCGGGAGTTTGTTTGCCTTCGGCACCGATTTCCTTCGGGAATCGGTGGCACGACGGCGGAGGTGGTCGTCGATGATCCCAATACCACACCTGGGGTCGGCGGGTGGCAACAAGCACCGGTGTGCCATCGGGACCGATGGTTGTCTTACGCCGTCCGGTATTTGTTCACAATCTAGCCTTCGCGAATACGACCGCCATACCCGTCACAAGGCAAAAAATAAAAGAAAGACCCGCGACCAGCGCAACAAGACATCCGGAAGTGGCGCACCGGGCAGCCTGTCGGCGGGTGGCACCAAGTGTGATCCGTCGTGCCACCGACCGTTGCTTTGAACGGTCGGTGCCGGGCGGGTGGGAGCGCGGGATTGGCGGCGGCTTCTCGAGATCGCACCGACCGCTGAGGACAGCGGTCGGTGGCACGAGTTGCGAAGCACCGACCGTTGAGGACAACGGTCGGTGGCACGGGCTCAGGTCGGCGGCCCTTGGCACGGGTGGCGGACGATGCATGGCGGCGGGTCGCATTGCACCGCTTCATCTCGTTGTCCGAGCCACCAGCGGGCGCTCGACCATTCCCATGCTTCCGGATTTTCGACGAGGCCACGCTTGACAGGGTTCCAATGGATGTAGCGCAGTGCTCGGATGAACTCGCCCTCGTCGCGGACGTTGCGGTCGAAGCCGCCTCCTTTCTGCCAGAAGCGCGGGGGTCCATCCGGTGTGGCGATGCGATTGAGAATCGGTGCATCAAGTTCTCGCCAGCGCGCGATCACGCGCTGGGCGATGGAGAGTTTGAGGAACAGCAGGGCGCGGTCGATGGGCGCATCCGCAGCCGGGCGGAGGAGTAGATGGACATGTTCTGGCATTGCGACCCACGCGAAGAGTTCGAAATGAAATCGAATCCGCGCGGCCGCGAGCGAGGCGGCGAACACATCGCGAATCGCGGGATTGCTCAGGAGCGGGAGGCGTCGCTGACACGAAAAGGTGATGAAGCGCGCGCCGCGTGGGGTGTCCTGGCGCTTCATCCTCTTGCGGATCTGGACGGTGCGGTCCATGCGGGGAGCGTACCCGTATCTCTCCGATCTCGGTGCATTGTTCGGCGCTCGGTCGCGGAGCACCGACCGTTGAGGACAACGGTCGGTGGCACATGGCGCGGAGCACCGACCGTTGAGGACAACGGTCGGTGGCACATGGCGCGGAGCACCGACCGTTGAGGACAGCGGTCGGTGGCACGCGGGGGATTACCTCACGAAGAGCATCTCGCGGTAGGTCGGGAGGGGCCAGAGGTCGTTGGCCACTCGGTTCTCGAGTTCATCGCCCAGTTCGCGGAGGTCGGCCATGCGGGGGAGGACCTCGTCGCGGAGTTGGGCGGCGTGGGCGTGCTCGTCCTTGTGGCCGTTGTGAGCGAAGGATTTCTCGACGGCGGCGATGGCGTCCTTGAACTTGCCGGTGAGTTCGGCGAAGTCTTCGAGTTCATCGCGGATCTGGGCGCAGTCGATGTCCGCGGCCTGGGTTGCGGCGACGGTCTCCGCGAGTTCGGTCTGGTGGCGGAGGGCCGCGGGGAGGACGAGGGTCTTGGCCATGTTGACGGCGGTGCGGGCCTCGATGCTCACCGTCTTGATGTATTGCTCGACGTAGATGTGGTAGCGGGATTCGAGTTCGACCTTGCTCAGGACCTTGTACTTCTTGAAGAGGTCGGCGGCTTTCTTTGACTTGAGGGCGGCGAAGGCGGACACGCTGTCCTTGAAGTTGGGCAGGCCGCGTTTCTCGGCCTCTTTGTGCCAGGCGATGTCGTAGCCATCGCCGTTGAAGACGACGCGCTTGTGATCCTTGACGATCTTCTGGAGGAGTTTGGCGACGGCGTTCTTGAGTTTCTCTTCGGTGGGGGTCTTGCCGACGGCGGATTCGAGTTCGGTTGCGATGAAGTCGAGGCTCTCGGCGACGACGGTGTTCAGGATGACGTTCGGCCAGGCGATGGACTGGCTGGAGCCGACGGCGCGGAACTCGAACTTGTTGCCGGTAAAGGCGAAGGGACTCGTGCGGTTGCGGTCGCCGGTGTGGCGCGGGAGTTGGGGGAGCGAGGCGGCCCCCATGTCGAGTTTGCCGCCCTTCATGGTGCTCTTGAGCGCGCCCTTTTCGATCTGCTCGATGAGGTCCTGGAGCATGTCGCCGAGGAAGATCGAGATGATCGCCGGCGGCGCTTCGTTGGCGCCGAGGCGGTGGTCGTTGCCGGCGTGGGCGACGCTGGCGCGGATGATGTCGGCGTGCATGTCCACGGCGCGGATGACAGCGCAGAGGAAGACGAGGAACTGCATGTTGGTGTGCGTCTCCTCGCGCGGGTCGAGGAGGTTCACGCCGGTGTCGGTGGCCATCGACCAGTTGTTGTGCTTGCCGCTGCCGTTGACGCCGGCGAAGGGTTTTTCGTGGAGGAGGCACTGCAGGCCGTACTTCGGCGCGACCTTGCGGAGGACCTGCATGACGAGTTGCTGATGGTCCGCGGCGACGTTGGCGTTCTCGAAGACGGGTGCGATCTCGAACTGGGCGGGGGCGACCTCGTTGTGGCGGGTCTTGATGGGCACGCCGAGGGAATAGAGTTCCTTCTCGCAGTCGGCCATGTAGGTGAGGACGCGCTCGGGCACGCTGCCGAAGTAGTGGTCCTCGAGTTGCTGATCCTTCGGCGGCTGGCTGCCGAAGAGGGTGCGGTTGCAGAGAAGGAGGTCGGGGCGGCCGACGAAGAAGCGGCGGTCGATCAGGAAGTATTCCTGTTCCGCGCCGCAGGTGGTGAAGACGCGGGAGACGCCTTTGTCCGTGCCAAAGAGGCGCAGGATGCGCATGGCCTGCTCGTTGACGGCGTCCATGGAGCGGAGGAGGGGGACCTTTTTGTCGAGCGCTTCGCCGGTGTAGGAAACGAAGGCGGTGGGGATGCAGAGGGTGACGCTGTTGGTGCCGCGGTTGAGGAAGACGGGGCTGGTGGGGTCCCAAGCGGTGTAGCCGCGGGCCTCGAAGGTGGCGCGCACGCCGCCGGAGGGGAAGGAGGATGCGTCGGGTTCGCCCTGCACGAGCGCGCTGCCGGAGAACTCGGTGACGACTCCGCCGTGGCCGTCGGGCCAGATGAAGGAGTCGTGCTTTTCGGCGGTGGAGCCGGTGAGGGGCTGGAACCAGTGGGTGTAGTGCGTCGCGCCGTTCTCGATCGCCCAGTCCTTCATCGCGTTGGCGACGGTCTCGGCGATCGAGGGGTCGAGCGGCTCGCCGAGGCGGATGGTGCGGAGGACGCTGCGGAAAATCTCTTTGGGAAGGCGCTCGCGCATGACGCGCTCGCCGAAGACATCGCGGCCGAAGATCGACTGGACGGATTCGAGTTTCGGAACTTCGTGCGGGACGGCGCCGTTCTCGTGCCACTCGGCGACGGCCCGGAGGGTTTCGATGCGGCTGACGGAGTCGGACATGGTGGATCACCTTTCGGGGGGCGGGTTTCGGGGTGGTTGATCGGATTGAACCAATCCGAGGCTTCCGGGGCAAGGGAGAGGAGGCTATGAAACGCAGCAAAACGCGCTAAGATTGGCGGAATGACCCTCCCAGGCGACACATGTTGAAATATATGCCTAGTATTTCAACATATGAAGGCCCAACGCCGCGAACGACGATCGGACGGCCCGCCGAGGGCGCCTTCCCTCTTTGTCCACACGGATGAGCAGTGGGATGCGCTGGCCTCCGAGCCTCGGCACGAGGTCGTGCAGTTTCTCGGCGCGCTTGGTCCCTCGTCGATCGCGGAACTGGCCAGCGCGATGGATGCGCCGGCGGACGGTCTGTATCACCATGTCAGGCGTCTGCTGGCGGCGGGGATCATCCGGTCGGTCGGTGAGCGGCACACGGGTCGGCGGCGGGAGGCGATCTATGACCTGGCGGCGCAGCGGCTGCGGTTCGACCTCGACATTCCCAGCGGGCGGAACATCAATCGACTGCGAGCGATCCTGCGGGCGCGACTGGCGCACGCGGAGAAGGGGTTCGAGCGCTCGCTCGCGGCCCGAGCGATCAGGATGGAGGAGCCGCTGGCGGACTCGGTGATCGAGGGGGTGACGTCGTGGCTCGACGATGAGTCGTTTGAGAAAGTGCGGAGGCACCTTCAGAGCGCGGTGCAGATCATGGCGGCCGGGAAGCGCTCGCGACGGGGGCGGCTGTATTCGGTGACGATCGTGATGAATCCGATGGTGCGGGCGCGCGATGGCGGGGGAAGGCCAACGAAGCGGCTTGCGGGGCTTCGGTCGTCGTAGTACGGAGGCCACATTGCTCGCGTGGCGGGAGCCTCCGCTTCTTCACTCGAAGACTCGCTCTGAAGCGGCTCCACTGAACACATTCGCGCGGGGAGTCAGAGTCCTTGCGCAAGGCCGCGCACGAAGACCTCGGCCTCTTCAACGGGGCTGCGTCCTTGCGATGCGGCGCGCCCCATGCGTTTGACGAGGGCCGAG
>JAGVLZ010000201.1 GCA_020054055.1 Phycisphaerales bacterium | reverse complement strand
CGTGGACCCGGCGGGTGACGCCATGGCGCGGCGCACCGATTCGGGGGCGGACGGTGGGATCGGGATCGGATCGGTGCTCCCGGACGTGACATCAGTCGTTGCGCGCGGTTGGCCCGGCGCTCCGCTCGACGTGCTCGAGGTGATCGTGAAGTTTGACGGGCTCGTGAACCCGCCCGGGCCGCTCGGGCTCGGGGCGTTGCCCTTCAATCCGTATCTGCACGGTCCAAGCCCTGTGTACGGCTCGGTCGAGTTCGATGTCGATGACGACATGAACACCGGGGGCGAACTGGGGAGCGCGGCGCGGTTCACCTACCTGGCGAACCTGGCGCGATTCGGAGAGGTGCCGACGGGCGCACTTTCGTCTCGCGCGGCAGCGGAAGGCACCGACGTTGATTCGAGCTTCAACACCGGCCCGCAGTTCGAGCGGAGCGGCGCCGATTTCGCGCTGGTGCTTTGCGGCTGCTTCGACGTGACGGTGACGGACGCGTTCGGCGATGCCAATGGCCGGTTCGACGCCGGCGACACATGGATTGTTTCGGGCCGCTTCTTTCAACGCGCGGGGGGGTATGAAGAAGCGAGCGCGGCGTACGGTGGGTCCTTCTTCGGCCTTTATGATCCGATCACGACGCTGAAGTTCTCCCACAACGCCGTGAAGAATGTGACAACGGTGACGCTTCGGTTCCCGCTTACGATGGTTGGGGCTTCGATCCTCACGGGGCAGCCCGCCCAATACGCGGACCTCGACGTCTCGAATCATGTCAGCGTGATGGAAGCGCTCGACGATGTCATCGTGGGGGCGGGGTCGGGGCTGGTCGGTCCGGCCAAGGTGCTCGCGCAGGGGTGGGCGGGTCTGGAGCCCTATGAGTGCCTCGATCCTTCCGGGTGGCGCTTGACCGCGATCTTTGGCTCGACCTACGACCGGAACGACGCGAAGGGCGCGCTCTATGTGTGGACCGACGCCGCGGGCGATCATCTCAAAGGCGATTTCGACGGCAGCGGCGTGGTCGATTCCGTTGATCTGAACCACATCGATTCGACCATCGCCGCGCTCGACGGCGGGCCGATGGATGCGGATGGCATCGTGAACGGCGCGGTGCAGGTTCCGAACTTCGGCCCGGGATTCTCCGTGTGCGATGTGAACGGGAACGGAACGATCAACGCTTTGGACCGGGCGTTGCTCGCGCCGACCTTGCTCTACGGCGATGCCAATCACGATTGCGTGGTGAACTTCGCCGATCTCACATTCGTCCTGACCAACTGGGGTTTCGCGTCGGCGCCCGGCAGCGGTGGCAGCGGCGATGCGAACGATGATGGGATGGTGAACTTCGCGGACATCACCGCCGCGTTGACCGGATGGGGGAGCGCGTGCCCGTAGCGCGCGGGCGTCGACGATTCAGAAGCACTCGGCACCCCAGAACTCCAGTACTTTCGTGATGTCCGCGAAGTTGACGGCATCGTCGTCGTTCGCGTCTCCTTCGCCGCTTTGCCCCGCGGCGAACGCGGCGCCCCAGAACTCAAGGACCTTCGTGATGTCCGCGAAGTTCACTGCGCGGTCGTAGTTCGCGTCTCCCTCGCACGCGCCGGTGCGGAAGGTGAACGAGGCCGGTGTCGAGGCGGTGCTGCCGTGCATGTTCATGGCGGTCACCTTCCAGTAGTAGATGGCTTTGTAGTTCAGCACGCCCGGGGCGACCACCGCGGAAGTGAATCCGCTCGTCGAGTTGAACTCCGGTGAAAGGAAGAGTGGATTGTCGTCAACTTTGACGTTGTAGGTGGTGGCGCCCGCGGCGGCGGACCACGACATGACCGGCCAGGCATTGTCGAGGTTTGTGCCGTTTGCCGGGCTCGAGAGATTGAACGGTCCGGGGGCGGCGGGCGGTGAAGCGCTCACGTTGAAGAGCGATGCGCCGATTCCGGTGCCGTCGGCGTTTGAGACGGTGATGTTGCGCATCCCGCCCGGCGCCCCCGCGGAGACCTGGAACAGAAGGCCCGAGATGGACGTGCCGAGCGCGTTCGGAACGGGCGTGCCGAGGACCGACACGCCGGCGCCGGAAACGGTGACCATCGAGGAACTGGTGACGTTCTTGAGGTTCGCGCCGGTGATGGTGACGGGAACGCTTGCGCCCGTCATTCCGGTCGAGGGCGTGCACGAGGCGACGGAGGTACTCGCGCCGAACACGGTGACCATGATGGTATCGGTCGCGGCCATCCCGTTCGTATCGGTGACGCGGAGCCGAACGGGATAGACGCCGTTGGATGGGTATTGGCGGTTCGGCTGCGGCAAATCGTTGACCTCGAATGTTCCGTCGCCGTCGAGGTCCCAGTCGTAGGCGTCCGGGCTTGTCAACGCGCCCTCATTCGCGGACGAGTTGGCGTCGCCCATGACGTAGCAGGCGGTGTTCGCGGCGATGCGCTTGTTGATCCCGGCGATGGCTTCGGGGGGCGCTTTCGCGGCACCGGCGCGGATGGTCAGGTCGTACAGTTGGACGATCTGATTGGCGCCCGCGTTCGGGCCGACGTCGAAGACTCGGGCGAAGTAGGTGCCCGCGGCGAGCGTCCCGGCATTGAGCGACTCGGTTGCGCCGGCTCCGGCGGATGCCGCCGACTGAAGCACGGTCGTGCCGTTCGAGGCGATCAGTTGGAGGTTGAGATTGCCCGCCTGTGAGGCATTGATCGTGCCGGTTGTTCCCGAGCAGTCGAACGATTGCTCGCCCGCGGTATAGGTGCCGCCCGTGGGGGCGGCGGTGATGACAATGGGCTGCGACGAGCCGATCGAGAACCTGAACCAGTCTTCATCGGTGTTGTTCGGCCCCGCGGCGCCGTTCGTGGAAAGGCTCCGTTGGATGACGGACCTGAGGGCCGGCGTGGTCAGATTCCCGAAATCTTTGGCGTTGGCGGCGGTGTGATTCCCTGAGAAGCGATCTCCGTAGTTGAAGTCGGCCCCACGCCGATCATCGACCTGGACCGTCTCAAACGCTGTCGAGAGGAAGGGCTCCATCAACTTCGATTGATCGCAGGGGACGGTGTGGCGCGCGCCGAGCCCGTGCCCGTGCTCGTGGGCCATGGTGTTGCGGAGGTATCGGTAGGAGTTCGTCGAGGCAAGCATGACTTCGGGGATCATGTAGGTGCTGTTGATGACGGCGTCGCCGCCGAACGCGGGATAGAAGTTGAAGGCGAGGACGCCGACGTCGCCGTAGGGGAATGAGCCGAGGCGTATGTCGCCCCTGGTGGAGACGCGCGTGTTCCCGATGGTCATCGCGGTGTTGTCGTCCGCGACCTGGTCATAGGTTAGGCCCGCGAAGCGCCTCCATGAAGCGAGCGACTGCCGCAGAAGTTCCCTTCCACGATCCACGTTGGCCGTGCCGAAATGCGCGCTGAAAAGTCCGTTCAGGTCGTTGGACCCGGTGCCGAAGTTTGACTCGAGAATGCCCCAGGTCACGCCGTCGTTCGGGAACGAATAGGTGAGTCTCGTCGCCTGGGCCTGCCCGGCGTTTCCGAGCGAAAGGTCGCCGGTCCACACGCTGGACTGGGTGACGAATCGCTCATCGCCTTGGGCGGATTCCGCGGCGGGCAGCGCGCCGTTCCATTCGAGGATGGCGCGGCGCTGCTCTTCGCTCAGATCGGAGCGATAGCACGCCTCGTGCATCGCGATCGACTCGAGCCTGCGCGGCGCG
>JAGVLZ010000380.1 GCA_020054055.1 Phycisphaerales bacterium | reverse complement strand
CTCCTCACCATCCTCAACACCATCCTCGCCACAGGAAACCCATGGAACCCCAAACCCATCAATCATCCTTGACAATCAACACAGCCGCTCTGTGGTGAAGAATCCTATTCTCCCCCCTCGCGCATCCGATCCAACCCCTCCGGGAAGGGATACGCCGGGAAGACGCCGACGTGGCCCATGCTCCACATGCGCGGGGCGGTGTAGACGTCGCCGCGGAACCCCGCCTCGTACATCGTGCGCAGCACGCTCTCGAAGGGGGGCTCGACCTTCTGTCGGTCGCTCTCGACGAGGCGGTTCGCGCGGGCGTTGAGGAAGGAGACGCTGGCGATGGGGATGCGCTCGCGCCGACCCTGGAGCATCTTTGTCACGGTCTTGAAGCCGCGCGAGAGGTCTTCGAGGGTGAAGTACTCGCGTCCCTTTGGCCGCAGCAGCGCGAAGATGAGGAGCGAGTCGAGGTCGTACTTCAGAACATACGGCTCGCGGTCGTCGGCGGCGTGCAGGCCGATCGCCTCCGAGAACATCTTGGCGTAACTGGTGACGGTCTTGGCGGTCCACTGGCTGGTTTGGGTGAGGTCGACGATCTGGGCGATCACGCCGTGGGAGTTGTCCTCGGAGTTCACGCCGCAGACCACCGCGCGGTACCGACCCGCGAGGAGGTCGGGGATCAGTTGCTGCCCCCAGAGGATGCGCACCCGCCCGGCCTTATCCACAAGCGTCGGCGCGTCGGGGAGCAGCGTTACGCGGTCCGCGCCCCAGGTGCTCTTGGGCCCGCCGATCCTCGCGGTCGCCCCGGCCATCAGCGCATCCCCATCGTGATCGTACAGGCGGATCGAGGCGGCGTCGGCGGCGGTGGGGGGCATGGCGGGTGCTCCTTTCGAGGTGTCGCGCGAGTATAGGGGGTCGGACTCCTTTATCTCGGTGGTCTGGCTCAAGACCCCGGACGAGAAGAACCTGATAATCGTCGAGAGAGGCACGCCCGCCAAGTCAAGAAGGATGGATTGTCGCGGCTTGGCACGATTCCGCGGGAGGGCAAGCCGTGCGTTGCGGGAACGGTGTCAATGGCGACGAAAAAGGCCGGGCATCTCCCCGGCCTTCACAAGTCAGTTCATCGGGGCGCCGCGCTGCCTATTCCCCATTCAGGAGCGCCATCAGCACCTGTCGGGCGATCTCCCGCGCCGCGCGTTCCATCGCGTCAAACTGCTGGGCGAAGTCGTCGGTATCGTCGTAGCCCATTTCGGTCACGGCCTCGGTGAGGGTCATCGGGACGAACGACGCGACGGTTTCGGCTTCGAGGCCCATCCGGGCGAAGCCGTCGGCCTGCGGGGCGACGCCCATCCCCTCGGCGTAGCAGTACTCGAAGCCGTTGTAGAGTTCGGCCTCCTGGAGGTCGAGAGTGTTGATGATGCCGTTGCGGTCGGCATCGCCGAACTTCATGCAGGCGGTCGAGCCCCAGTTGGCCAGGACGCTGTCGACATCGTTGGCGTCCACGAGTCCGCTGTCGTCGGCGTCGCCGGGGGAGTGGGCGAAGAAGGCTTGGCACACCTTGAAGGTCAGGGGGCTGTAGTAGGCGACCTCGGGGGTGCCGGTGGGGAGGTTGCAGCGGAGCACGTTCGTCCCGTCGCTCCGCAGGCGGCGGGAGACGCGGTACTCAACGCCGCGCTGCAAGCGGCTCACACTTGACGTCGAAACCTTGACGATGGTGTCGTTGGTCGAGTCGAGGGCGCAGGTGAAGCAGTCCTGGAGTTGCCAGTCGAACTCGGAAGTCGATCCGATCTTGCGGCGGTGGACCTGGAAGGGTTGGCCGTCGGCGCTGTTCCAGGTCACGGGGCCGTAGTGGCGCATCCGAATTTCGTTGGCGATGCCGGCGGGATCGATCGTCACGGCGTGGATGGGGAAGCAATCCTCCCGGTGAAGCCGGAACGGAACTTCACCGACTGTGCCGCCGCCGAGAGACGCCGCGGTGTTGGGATACGCGCCGGGCTCCGAGTAAGAGTTGCCGTCAAGCGTGATCTGGCTCCCGGGCGGTCCGATGTTGACATCGGAGAACCATTGTCCCGCGACATCGAGCGCGTTGACAATAACCCTCCCCTTCAGCCCGAAAGCCTGCTGCGATTCGATCTCGCTCACCAACTCAAACTTCTCCAAGAACGATTCTCCAACGTAGATCGTTCCCTCCAGGTCGCCCACAGCGCGGATGAACACGTCGATTGAACCAGGGAAATCGGTCATGAGGCAGCGGATGTCACCCCGGATGTCGCCGGAACCACCGGTGTTCTTGTTCGCTTCGATCTGGAAGACCTGGCGGACGTAGGTCGATGCTCCGCTCGTGCCGGTCCCACGGATCGAGGCGTTGATCTCCCCCGCCGTGATCCCGAAGATGACACCGTCGATGCGGATGTTGGCGAGCGTTGTCGATGTTCCAATCTGGCCGTCAACCCGGAGCAAATCGATGAACCCGAATGGAGCGACGCCGTTGTCCTCGACCGTGATGTCGGCGTAAACATTGCCGATGACGTTCGCCTGAAGAAAGGCCGAGCCGCGAGAGTTGGTTCTGAGTGTGACGTACCCGTTCACATCGCCGCCGATTCGCGAGTTCTCGATCCCGTTCAACTCGGCATTCTCGAAGTTCTGTGCAAGGTCCATGCTGACGATGGCGGTAAACCCCTGCTCGTCGAGCAGGTCGATCTCATGGATCGAATAGACCTTCTCGTCCGGGGTGCCGATGACAAGCGCCGTGGTGCCGCCCGGGTTCGAGGAGTACACGTCGATGTATTTCAGGAAGGCGTACTGGGTGTTCCGTGTGATCGTGAACGTCGTCACGACGTTCTCGGTGGTTGCCGTCAGCGTGAGGCCGTATTCGTCGCCGCCAAGGTAGACAAGCGAGTAGGTGCCCCCGTTGGTCGCGCTGACAGCGATTCCCGGGAGCGCAAAGGCCGAGGATGTGAACAAGAGCCCGCAGAGCAGAGCGAGAACGTGAAGTCCGAATCTCATGCGTATCTCCTTCGTCGTTTGAGGACTACCGACGCCGAACAAGCCAGGAACACCAACGCGGCACCCGGCGATGGAATCACGCGTGCAAGTCGGAACCCGACGAGTCCGCCGCTCGGAAAGTCGGCGCCGAGATAGTCGATGTGGTCTTGGTTGAGAAGGGGGGAGAGTTCCCTGGTCCCCTTCTGGAAACGTGTCGAGACGGTCCCATTCGGATTGAGCGCCGCCGTCTCGAGCCACTCCGCCTGCCCGCCCGACAGGTCCCACAGTCCCCAAGGCGACTGCACATTCGTGTAGGAGGCGACCTCGGGGGTGGACATCGAGCCCGCGCTGGTCTGGCCGACTCCAGGCGGACCGGGGATCAACTCCGTGTCGGATGAGTTGGGGTAAAGCCAGTACCCAGGGCCTCCGATCTCCGGCGGATACCGCTCCGGGTCGTAGTACGCAGCCTTAACCCATTCATCGATCGTTGGCAGGAAGTAGCGCGCACCTTCCGAGCGAGAAACCTGGTCCGTGAACCCCCCTTCGCTCGGGCTTCCGCCGAACGTGCTCGACTCGTACACGCCGCTCTCGAACGCGGCCTGCTCGGTGCCCTTGCCGTTGTGGAGCCAGTTCACATAACGAGCGGCAAAGCGCCATCCGACCCGGATGGCTCGGTTGGCTCCGCCTGAGCGAAGCTCGTATTGCCACACACCGGGAGAAGTCTCGGTCGCACGGATTCGCTGGCTCGTGAACCCGGACGTACCAGCCAGGGCCGGGTCCACATAGGGGGCATACGCCTGAACGAACTCCAGCCACTCCGCGCCGGTGGTTTCCGTCCGGCTGATCTGGTACTCGTAGTCCACCCTCCCCGGCGGATACGGATACTGGCTGAACGGCGGGGGCTGCGTCGGATAGGGCGCGTTCCCAGCGTGCGTGATCGTCGCCCAGCGCTCGGATTCCGGGACCGTTCCGGCGAGCGAGGGGCCGCTCGTCAGCATGAGCAGCGCCGCGAGTCCGAGAACGAGTTGGATCAACCGCCCGCCCACGCCGTGGCACCCGATGACGCGATGGTCGCACAGGACGTTCATTCTTCGCCTCCTTCACATTCACAAGCGGGGCCGCGTGCGGGAGGCACGATGGAACCGCTCCATCACCGACCTCCGCATTGTGCCGCGTTCTTTTTTTTTTGTGCAATAGAAATATGTGACGATTTCGAGAAAATACAAGCCTATTTTGGAAGTTTGGGTTCGATGCCGCGAAAATAATCCCCCGTTCGGGACATCCGCCCAGATCTCGGTATCGGCGGTGCTGGCTGGCGCGGCGGGCAAGCCGAGCGGCGTCCCGAAGCGTCCCCGCCGCGACGCCCGATATCGCTCCTATACTGGTGCGTCCCCGTGCTTTTCCGCCGGGGCGACGCCTCCCGCACGGGCTTTTCTGAGGAGACTCCTCATGTTCCGAACCAGCAACCCCGCATTCACCCACAACAGCGCCTTCTCCCCCGCCCAGACGTGGGACGACCTTGAATCGCAGGGGCGCGCGGGCGACATGCCCGGCCACGCGAAGCCGGTGCGCGCGGCGTCGCCGACAACGATGACGGTGCAGGGAACGGTGAACAAGACCTTCTTCCTGCTCGCGCTGGCCGTCACGACTGCGGTCTTCGCGTGGACGCAGGCGCTCTCCGCGGAGCCGATCGTGCCCGTGGGTCTGCTCATTTTCGGCGGCGCGATCGGCGGGCTCATCGTCGGCCTGATCTGCTGCTTTGCCCCGAAGACCGCCCCGATCACCGCTCCACTTTACGCCCTCCTCGAAGGCCTCTTCCTCGGCGGGATCAGCGCCTACTACGCCCAGCGATTCGGCGGGAATCCGACGCCGCAAGCGGGCGGCGCGGCCATGTCCCTGAACACCGGCCTCATCTTCAATGCCATGCTCCTCACCTTCGGCATCCTCGGCGGCCTCCTCGTCGGCTACACCACCAAGATCATCCGCCCCGGCCCCATCTTCCGGAATGTCGTCATGGCGGGCACGCTCGGCGTGTGCATCTACTTTGTGATCGCGATGGTCGCCGGCATGTTCGGTTCCTTCTCGCTCGCGTCGGTCTACAGCCCGTCCAATGGCGGGATGGTCAGCATCGGCTTCTCACTCCTGCTGGTGGCGCTGGCCGCGGGCAACCTGGTCCTCGACTTCGAGTTCATCCATGAGGGAGTCCGCAACGGCGCGCCGCGGCGGATGGAGTGGTACGGCGCCTTCGGGCTGATGGTCAGCCTTGTGTGGCTCTACCTCGAAGTGCTCCGCCTGCTCGCCAAACTGCGCCGCGACTGACGCCCGTGGAACGGGCGCGCGATGGTTGCCGGGGGCGGGCACTGGTTCACTCCGGCGAATACCACACGGGTTGCAAACCCGTGCCACCGCCAAAGTGAACCAGTGCCCGGCGGCGACAGCCGCTGGACAAAGGACCGACTCAGAACTCTTGTCACCCATGAAATGGGTGAGCGAGGCGCAATGAACACCACGACGCACATGCGATCACTCCTCCTGATGCTCGCCTGCGCGGCGTTCATGCTCTTCGCCGCGCTCCCGCCGCGATCGACCG
>JAGVLZ010000318.1 GCA_020054055.1 Phycisphaerales bacterium | reverse complement strand
GGCTGATCGCGGTCGCCGATCGCGTGAAGGCGGAATCCAGGTCCGCCATCGAGCGAATGCACGCGATGGGGCTGCGGGTCGTCATGGTCACCGGTGACAACCGCCGCACGGCCGACGCGGTCGCGGCCCGGGTCGGGGTCGATCTGGTGTTCGCCGAGGTGCTCCCGAAGGACAAGGCGGAGAAGGTCCGATCGCTTCAATCCGAGGGATTCGTCGTCGGCATGGTGGGCGACGGGATCAACGACGCGCCGGCCCTCGCGCAGGCCGACGTGGGCATGGCCATCGGGACGGGAACCGATGTCGCGATCGAGTCGTCGGACATCACGCTGATCCGCGGCGACCTGCGGACCGTGCCCGAGGCCATCGCGCTCTCGCACGCGACCATGCGGATCATCAGGCAGAATCTGTTCTGGGCCTTCATCTACAACTTGATCGGCATTCCGATCGCCGCGGGGGTGCTCTACCCGCTGACGGGGTGGCTGCTCAGCCCGATCATCGCGAGCGCCGCGATGGCGTTCAGCAGTGTGAGCGTCGTGCTCAATAGTCTGCGGCTGCGGAGGGCGCTCGCAACTGATTAGCGAGGTATGGGAATCGTCATCCCGTGGCTCCAATCCCCGCTCCCGGCAAGTTTCCGTGCATGGCCTCCTTCGCATCGCCCGCGCGTTGGGATCCCGACCTTCGCCCTTTCGCGACGGCTATGTGGAGGCGTTCGAACAGGAGTCGGCGGAGAAGCAGCGAGTCGCGAGCCGTCGGGGGCGCGCGGCGGACGTGCTCGCCGAAGTTGAGGGCGACGACATCAACCACCACGTCGGCAGGAGTCCCCCGCGCCGATCAAACACCCAGACACGGGCACAAGTCGAGATCGGTTGGGCCCGGGGCTCGGGGCGCTGAATGAAAATGCAGCACTCGCCCCGGCCTGTTCTTCAAGCCCTCAAGTCTCAAGTCCCCAAGCCCATCTCCGATCACACTTCCATAATCTCTTTCGACTTCGCCTCGATGGTCTTGTCGAGATCGGTCTCGTGCTGCTTGAGGAGGTTCTGGATCTTGTCTTTCAGGTCCTCGATCTGATCCTCGGAGAGGTGCTGAGTCTTGTCCTTCGAGAGTTGCTCGATGTGCTTGTTCGCATCGCGGCGGACGTTGCGGACGGCGACCTTGGCGTCCTCGCCGAACTTCTTGGCCTGGGCCGCGAGTTGCTTGCGGCGGTCGCCCGAGAGGGCGGGGACGTTCACGCGGATCATCTTGCCATCGACCATCGGGTTGAGGCCGATGTTGGCGGACTCGATGGCCTTGCGGATCTCGCCCAGCGCGCCGGCATCGAAGGGCTTGATGACGATCTGCGTTCCCTCGGAGATGCTGATCCCGGCGAGGGACTTCAGATCGGTGGGCGAGCCGTAGTAGTCCACCTTGATGAACTCGACGAGTGCGGTCGAGGCCCGCCCGGTGCGGAGACCCTTGAGTTCGTTCTTGAGGTGCTCGACGGACTTGTCCATCGAGGCCTTGGCTTCTTTCAGGATGCTGTCGGCGGTCATGGGGAGGCTCCAGAAGTGGCGCGGCGGGCGGATGGCAGGAGCAACCGGCGCGGGGGGATAGTTTACGAAATGGGGTGGAGGGGGTGCTGCGGGCCGGGTAGGAATGCAGGGTTTTTGAGGACGTTGCTCGACAAGTCGCCCGTTGGGCCATCCATGATTCAGGTGCGTCCGCTCCAACTTGAGCGCTCTACCATGAATCGTCCCGTGCTGAGGAGGTATCCGCCATGCCGATGCCACAGAGCCAATCTTGTCCCTCCGTTGCCGACCTCGTCGTCGTCGACCCGGAAATTATGGGCGGCGTGCCTGTGTTCCGCGGCACACGCGTGCCGGTGAGGAGCCTGTTTGACCATCTGGCTCACGGCGTGAGCCTTGATGAGTTTCTCGATGACTTCCCCTACGTCACGCGAGAACAGGCGGTCGCGCTTCTTCGTGCCGCGCAATCCGGTCTCTTTCGTGAGGTCAAGGCCGCTTGAGAAGGCTGCTCGATCATTGCGTGCCGCGACGCTTCGGCAGACTGCTTCTTCCAAATGAGGTGCAGACCGCGGCGCAAGTCGGCTTCGACGCGTTGAAGAACGGCGCGCTGCTCCGTGCCGCGGCCGCCGCGGGGTTTGATGCGATGGTCACCGTCGATCAAGGGATCGCATTTCAGCAGAACCTGACCGCGCTGCCGATCGGAGTCATCCTTTTGATGGCGCCGAACAACGAAGTTGCGACCTTGGCGCCGCTCGCTCCGACCGTGGTCGCCGTGGCGGCTCGGTTCACGAGGGGATCGTTCGTGCGGGTTCACTTGGACGGGCGAGTTGAGAATCTCTGAACGCCGGTGGATATGCTTGAAGCAGAGGACCCTGCCATGTGCATCGAACAACTCCCCACCACCGAGACTCTTCAGTCGTATGTGATGGTCGATCCCGAGCGGATGAGCGGCGAGCCGGTCTTCCGCGGCACGCGCGTGCCGGTGAAGACGCTTTTTGACTATCTGCAAGCAGGCGATACGCTCGGCACGTTTTTGGAGGACTTTGAGGGGGTTGGCCGCGAGCAGGCAGCCGGGGTGATCGAGTTGGCCGCACGCGGATTGATCCAGGGGCGGACGGCAGCGTGAGGATTCTTCTCGATCATTGCATGCCGAAGCGGTTTCGCAGACTCCTTGCGGGGCACGAAGTGCGAACGGCGTTCGAAGCGGGGCTGGCGGACGTTCAGAATGGCCTCCTGTTGGCGATTGCGGCCGTCGATTTTGAACTGGTGATCACGTTGGATCAACGACTGGTGCATCAGCAGAACCTCAAGGAACTGCCGATCGCTGTGCTGGTGCTGGTAGTACCGAACAACTCGTGGGAAGTTGTGCGACAGTTTGGACCGCTGACGTTGCAGGTCGTACCGAACATTCCGCCGAGGACTCTGGTGCAACTTTTTCTTGATGGGCGGAGTGATATTGCAACCCAATAAACTCGCCCAGATTCGCCTGCCGAAGTAGTTCGGCAGCGGACATCGTCAAAGCGGGTACGATACTTCGATGGACTGGTTGCAGGGCGTCTTTAATCTTCTCTCCGCGTGTATCGGTGGCGGAATAGCGATTCTGGTGCAGCGGTTCAACTCGCGCGACGAGGCCCGTCTTCGTTCCGAAGATGCTCTCGCTCAGCAGTACACCGATTTTCTCGTCGCCTTTCATGCCGCGCTAATCCAGTTCGAGAGCTTTTATGAAAGCGTGAGCCTCCAAGATGAACGAGGCTGCAAGGCTGAACACTCGGCCGAAGGGTGGAAGGCGCGCAATGAGGCAGCCAGGTGCTTTAGGGAATCTGTCTGGCGTTTGCGCGTGCGCGAACGGGATCCCGAACAGAAGAGACTACTTGAGGAAATGGCGCGCGTGTTTGATACCAAAATCGAAGAGTTTGATATGCGAAGCGACATCGCGAGGGACTATCACCAGACTGCCACTGAACTTCGTGGAAAGGCGATCAGCATCATTGATCGGATGCAGGAAAACCAGAGTCGTGGGACAGCGTCCTTCAAGCAGAAATAGCGCCCCTCACGCCCGAATCATCGTCCCCACATCCCCACCCTCGACCGCCTTTCTGATATTCCCCGGCTTGTCGAAATCGAAGACCAGCACCGGCACCCTGCGTTCCTGGCAGAGGGCGAGGGCGGTCATGTCCATGATCTTCAGTCGCTTCTCGATGGCTTCAGCGAAAGTGAGGCTGGAATAGCGCGTCGCCTTCGGGTCCTTCTTGGGGTCGGCGGAGTAGACGCCGTCGACTTTCGTGGCTTTCAGGACGGCATCGCAGCCAAGTTCCGCGGCGCGCAGCGCGGCGGCCGAGTCGGTGGTGAAGAACGGGTTGCCTGTCCCCCCCGCGAGGATGACCACGCGCCCCTTTTCCATGTGCCGCACCGCGCGGAGGCGGATGAATGGCTCCGCGACCGACGGCATCGGCACCGCCGACATGCAGCGGGCCGCGCAACCCGCGTGCTCGAGCGCCTCCCGCAGCGCCAAGCCATTAATCACCGTGCCGAGCATCCCCATGTGGTCCGCCACCGCTTGGTCGAGCAGCCCACCCTCCGCAAGGGTTGCTCCGCGGATGATGTTTCCGCCACCCACGACGACCGCGACCTGCGCGCCGGCCTTC
>JAGVLZ010000033.1 GCA_020054055.1 Phycisphaerales bacterium | reverse complement strand
CGGAAGCGATCGCCGCGATGGTGTCGGAGGGAGTCATGAGTTGAGTGTGACGGGTTCAGAGCCCGCCGCGGAGCGATCGCGGCTTCTTGGAGGATATCCCCTTGGGCGGCGTCTTGACCGGCGTTACCGCGATCGGCGGGCCAACGCGGACGCACGTCCGGCCGCGGTTCCCCTCGAAGGGATACTCGAACTCGATCGCACGATGCTTGAATAGTCGGTGCAGTGCAGCGGCGATGCTGTGCTTGAAATCGCTCGCGTTCCAGCCGTGGATGACGATGAGGCGCGTGTTCCGGCCGCTGGCCGGGGTGTTGTTGTAGACGTGTGTGAATCGGGCGAGCGCCCGCTCGATGTGGAGGCCGTGGAGGTCGATGGTGTGTGGGGCGCGGGGCATGAAACGAGACACAGAGTTGCCGAGTGGGGCGTGCGGTGCAAGAGGGAGCCGCCCCTATCGCGGGCATGGTGTTGTCAGGCTGCGTAGACCACGCGCCTCGTGGTGAGGACGGAGTGCCGGATGAATGGGTTCTTCATCGAGCTTTTTTCCACCAGGTCCACCCGCCGGCCGAACATGTGCTCGAGTTCTTCGGTCATGGCGTCCCAATGGTCAAAGTCCCACACGACTCCCGGCTCGCAGACGACCAGCACGTCGACGTCGCTTTCGGGTCGGAAGTCGCCCGTCAGGACAGGGCCGAAGAGGGAGAGTTCCGTGATCTTCCAGCGGCGGCAGAAGTCGGAGAGCAAAGCAAGGTTTGTATTGAGCGGCTGGTCTTTCATGCGCGGAACCCAGTCTTGTGATTTCGACTGATTGTACCCGGCGTGCTCTCCCTGCGCCAGCGTTCCCTCCTGGATGGCTCAAAGAGTTCCTCTTGGTGGTGGCCCAATCTATCCTGACAAAGCAGTGAGCAAGGCGTGCCGTTGCGCCGGCGTTGGCGCTCGCCAGGGTCGAGCCCAGTTATAGAGCGAAATCTCAAATGCGAGGCCGATGGCGGCCGCCCTCTTGATGAGGACACTCGGAATCCTTGCATACAAGGCAACCGGCGTTGAGTCGGCGTAGACCGGGAAGTCCAAGACCGGTTCCTTGAGTTTCATCCATTCACGGCGTCTCGCGATCGGTAGCGAGCCGACCGCGTTGACGACTGCCTGGATCGCATCGACTTGATTCAGACCCTCATCGAGCTCGAGATTGGCCGCGAATGTGCGCATGACAGCGCGGTCGCTTCGATTCCATTTATCTCCGGGGCGCTTGTACTTGACGACGGATAGCCCCAAAGATTCGCACAATCGCTGGAGATCAAAGGGCGCTTCGATCCGCAGAATCGGGTCGCCGAATGCGCGATGACGCTTCAACCTCGCAGACTTCTTTCGCCTTGCCATGAAGTCAGATCGTACTGAAGTGTCGAGCGGTGCGGCTTGGTGACGCATGGAGACTGGACATCATTACGCCGCAAACTGCCGAATCTCGATCTCGGTTCCAGCGTCGGCGACCACCTCGGCTTGCCGAAGCAACTCGCTCGTGGTCTTTTCGTCCACATACTCCTCGCCGCAGTTGCCGCAGACCTCGGCTGGAACGTTCCGAAATACGACGGTCAAGTTGCGGGGCGACGTGCGATCAAGTGTCACGGTGACTCGATCGGGGCGTGTCTCGCCGTGCTTGCAGATTGGGCATTGCATCAGATTCGCCGCCGTTTGAAACCGGGTTGCCAGAAGAGCGGGTTCGGCTCGTACACCGTGATAACGATAGCCCTTCCGGTTGCGGAATCAACAAGGGCAACGACGTGTATGGGGCGTCCATCGACCAGGCCGAAGATGAGCCTTCCGGGATACGGATGCTCGCCCGGATACTCTTCGATCACCTGCCCGTCCTCCAGGATCAGCCGCACGTCAATCTCGGTGATCCGGCGCTGAAACATCCTTCGAAGCGCGTGAACCCGAAAGATGACGGTTGTGTCGTCCAAGATTCCTCCGCGATACGGAACCTACCCCCGCGCCGGCGTCAGCAACCCTTCCGGCTTCCCCAGCAACTCCATGATGAGCGCCAGGCACCGCGCCGCGTCGGCCCCATCCACGCTGCGGTGATCGCAGGTAAGACTCAGCGGGAGGAGTTTGGCGACGTGGATCCCGCCGTGCTTGGCGACAACGCCTTCGCGCACGCGCCCCGCCGCGAGGATGCCGACTTCCGGGTAGTTGATGATCGGCGTCGCGAAGCGCCCCGCGTAACTGCCGACGTTGCTGATGGTGAAGGTGCTGCCCATGAGGCGGTCGCGCGGGATGCTGCGGTCGCGGGTCATGCGGGCGAGTTCGGAGATGTGCCGCCCGATCTCCAGCACCCCCATCGAATCGGTGTTGGGGATGACGGGGACGGTCAGCCCCTGCTCGGTATCGGCGGCGATGCCCATGTGAACATGGCTGTAGCGGAGGATTTCCTCGGCCTCGTCGTCCACGGTCGCGTTGAGCGCCGGGAACTGCTTGAGCGCGCGGCAGACGGCCGAGACGATGAAGGGGAGGTAAGAGAGTTTCTCGCCACTCGCCGCACCGATGCGCTTGCGAACATCGTCCAGCGCGGTCACGTCGGCCTCGTCCATCACGCTGAAGTGGACGTGGCGATCGACGGATTGGCGGAGGCGGAGCGAGATATTCCGGCGGACGCCGCGGACGGGGATGCGCTGCGTGTCGCCCGTGGGGACGAGTGTGGTGCGCGGGGCCGAGGGGGTGATCGCGGTCGGGCGTTCGTCGAGCACATCCTGCTGAGGGCTGCGAGGCGAAACAGTGGTGGCGAGGCGCTGAGAAGAAGCAGCGGGGGTAGACACGGGTTGCAAACCCGTGCCCCGAGAGGGGGTAGAAGAGGCAGAAGCGCTGCGAACATCTTTTTCGGTCACGCGCCCGCCCAGGCCTGTTCCGCGGAGGGAGTCGATGTCCACATTCAGGTCGCGTGCGAGTCGGCGCACCGCGGGGGTCGCGAGCGCTTTGCCCTCGGTGCCCGAGACCGCGCCGAGCGAGCCGGACATCGTGCCGACGACGGTGCCCGCGTCTTCGCGCTCTTCCGGGAGGGCTTGAGGGCTTGCGGGCTTGGCGGCTTGACCAGAACCCCTTGCTGGCGCGCGGGGCTCATTTGAGGCGCCTTCGTACGTCCATGCCACCTGTCCGACCTTCAGGATGTCGCCCGGGTTGCCGTTGAGTTCCTTGATGACCCCGGCGCGGGGCGAGGGGACCTCGACCAGTGCCTTGTCTGTGTTCATCTCCGCGATGGTCTGGTGCTCCTCGACCTTTTCGCCGGGTTTGACCTTCCACGCGATGAGTTCGGCCTCGTGAACCCCCTCGCCGAGGTCCGGGAGGATGAAGATGTTGGGATCGGTTGATTTGTGATGGGCCATGATGAAGGCGTCAACAATGGACAATGGACAGCGGACAGCGGGAAAGGCCATCGCGTGACGACCCGGCCCACCGACGAGGGGTAAGGATACTCGGTGGGTGTCGCTCCATGGACCGTTGGTGTTGCGGCCTGAAACTGACGAAAAAAGCCCCGGATTGATCGTCCGGGGCCTTCGGTTCAATGGAATTGTCGCTTCGCGGATTACCGGCGGCGACGGCGGGCGAAGAGGCCGAGGGCCAGCGCGCCAAACGCCGAGGGGGCCGGCACGAGGACGACGTTGTCGAGCCCGGCGGTGTCGTCGATCGGACCGTCGGTGAGGACGAGTTCGAGTTGGATGTAGAGGGTCTCGACGTTGGAGAGGATGTCCGCCCAGGTGCCGTCGTCGATGCTCCAGGCGCCCTGCTCGATCGGGACGACGTAGTTCGTCCAGTCGGTCGGGTTCTGGATGATCGGCCCGGTCCATGTGGCGTTCCCGCCGGGGCCGGCGATCTGGACGATGAGCGGGAAAAAGGCGCGCGGGTCGTCGCCGTTGTCGAATCGCTTGAAGTCAAATGAGAGCGAGCCGGTGTTGTCCAGGCTCGTCCAGTTGCCAAGGTATTCGGCGGGCGCGAAGGCGCCGGCGGTGATGTTTTCATCTTCGACAATGCCGCCGAAGATAAAGCCGTCGCCGTTGCCGCCGGTGGGCTGCCATTCTGCGGAAGCGGGGAAGGTCCAGCCTTCCGGGCCTGTATCGAAGTCGGTCGAGGGGCGGGCGAGCGCGGGCGAACCGACAGCGATAGCCGCGAGAAGGGCGATCCACGATTGAGTTTTCACGGGCTGACTCTCTTTCTGCTTCCCGACTGTGCAGTGACAACATAGCATCAAAAAAGGTCGGGGCAAGTCCGAGGAAGGTCAGATTTGGTGGGTGTTTGGGCAGTTTTTACAAGTTGCAGCGCGGTTTTCAGCCTGCAACGCAGGCGCAAGCCTCTAGCCACCGGCGTCAGCCGGTGGATGAGGTGTCATCGAACCTGGCGAAGCCCGCGACTCGCGCGACACAAAGCACGGCAGGAGTTGGGCCACTCCCACGCCGCGCGCCGCTGTCGCCCGCTACGCGGGCTTGAAGAGAATCTGGAAGCCATTCGTTCCACTGGCTGGCGCCCGCTGCGCGGGCCGAAGACACCGCTCACTCTTCGAGGTAGGTGTACCCCTCAAGGCCTTCGTCGTAGAACTGCATCAGGCTCTTTCCCTCCGAGATGGTGAGCCGTCCCTGCTTGCACGCCGCCTCGACGTCCATGCGCATCGCCCGCTTCATATCGGGGATGTCGTACTGGACGTAGGCGAGGACCTCCTCGACGGTGTCACCCTCGATGACCTCATCGATATCCCAGCGGCCTGTGTCGTCCACGGAGATGTGGACCGCGTGCGTATCGCCCAGCAGGTTGTGCAGATCGCCCAGGATCTCCTGGTAGGCGCCGAGAAGGAACACGCCCAGGTAATACGGCTCGACGCTCCCGCCGGACGATCCGTTGCCCGGAGTTTCCTTCACCTCGTGCAACTCGAGCGTCTTCTTGTCGATGCGCTTATCGACGAAGTGGTCGATCTTCCCGTCGGAGTCGCAGGTGATGTCGGCGAGCACGGCGCGCCGCGTCGGCTCTTCATTGAGGCGGTGGATCGGGATGATCGGGAAGAGTTGGTCGATCGCCCACGAGTCTGGCATGCTCTGGAAGAGGGAGAAGTTGCAGAAATAAATGTCGCTGAGCGTCTCGGGAAGGTCCCCGAACTCCTCGGGGAGTTCGCCCTTCTTCGAGGCCCGTTCGAGGAGTTTGTGCCCGATGGCCCAGAAGAGCTGCTCCGCGGCGGCGCGCATGGGGAGGCTCATGTAGCCGAGCGAGAAGAGGCTCATCACCTCGTCGCGGGCCTGCGTCGCGTCGTGGTAGCACTCGACCAGGTTGCGATCCGTAAGATTCCTGAAAGTTTCGAGCAGGTCGACGACCGGCTGCGGCGGCTCGGGCTCGCTCTTGATCGCGGCCTCGATCGCCTGCATATCGGGATTGGACTCGAAGCGGCTCGTGCCGAGGATGTCGATGATGAGGACGCTCGAGTACGCCACCATCGCGCGCCCCGACTCGGTGATGATCATCGGGTGAGGCACGCCCGCCGCATCGCAGACCCCCTTGATGCGATAGACCACGTCCGCGGCGTACTCGGTGACGGAGTAGTTGATAGACGATGACCATGCGGATTGGCTGCCGTCGTAATCGACCCCCATGCCGCCGCCGATGTCGAGCATGGTGAGGCCCGCGCCGAGGCGGTGCAGTTCCGTGTAGATGTGGGTGAGTTCGTTGACGGCGTTCTTCAGGACGCGGATGTCGTACAACTGGCTTCCGACGTGGCAGTGCAGCAGGTTCAGGCAGTCCAGCATGTCGTTGGACTTCAGGTATTCAACGGCCCGCAGCACCTCGCTGATGAACAGGCCGAACTTGGAACGCGCCCCGGCGGACGATTCCCACCGTCCCGCGCCGCGGCTCGAAAGTTTCACGCGCAGGCCGATCTTCGGGCGAACGCCGTAGGTCTTCGCGTGCCTCACGATGAGTTCGAGTTCGCTGAACTTCTCGACGACGGGGATGATGTTGCGCCCGAGTTTGGTCGCGAGGATGACGGTCTCGATGAACTCCGAGTCCTTGAACCCGTTGCAGATGATGGGCATCCCGTTCACGCCCGGCCCGCCCGCGGCGGCCGAGAGGCCCAGCACCGCGAGGAGTTCGGGCTTGCTGCCCGCTTCGAGGCCGAAGTTGAGGGAGACACAGGCGCTGGCGATCTGCTCGCACACCTGGCGCTGCTGGTTCACCTTGATCGGATAGACGCAGGAGTAGCCTCCGGTGTACGACTGCTCGGCGATGGCATCGTCGAAGGCCTTGCGGATCTCTCGCAGGCGATGGTCGAGGATGTCGTTGAATCGGAGGAGCACCGGCGTGTGGATCCCGCGCTCTTTGAGCCCCGAGACGATCTCGTAGAGGTCGATCGGCTGCTCGATGCTCTTGCGCGGCATGACGGTGGCGTGACCCTGCGCGTTGACGCCGACGTAGCCCTTGCCCCAGTCGGTCACGCCGTAGAGACGCGCGGCGTCCTCGGGCGTCCACTTGCCGTGGAGGAACTCGGTCTTGGACCGGGGGAGCGAGATGGTGGTCATCAGGAGCGGTTCCGAAAGCGGGCGAGCAGGTGCGCGCGTGCAAGGCGCGACGTGGCACGAGTGTGTCAGGCGACTCCGTTCGCCCCGAGCCGGCGCGGGGTCGCCCGGCTCCGCGAAACAATAGCGGAAGTTGAGCGCGGGACAAGGATTTTTTTCGCAAACGAGCCCCGCGCGCACGCAAGGGACGAGGCCCGCGTGCCACGGCTTGCCCGCTTCGGCAAGCCGGGCGATTCGGCGCCAATGCCCGTCCGCACGGCTTGCCCTTCGGGACAAGCCGTGGCACCCCCTGTCGGAAGTCAATCCCGAGATTCAATCCTTCAAGAGCGCCGCCGTGAACGCCTTGCCGGTCGTCTTCGGTTCCCACGTCCAGGCGGGGCCTTGCTTGGATTCGTAGAACTGCCAGACCTCGAACCAGAAGGAGCGGAACTTGTGCCGGCCGAAGGGGTCGTAGTGGGCGTGCAGCGCCTTCGTGATCTGGCGTTCGTTGCCGGTCATCCCCAGAGTCGCCTTGCCGTGGCGGATGGTCTCCGTGTCCACCGCAAGGCGCGAGTAGCGGCCCAGGAGTTGCATCAGGTTTCCGGCGCCATACGGCCCGATTCCGGGGAGTGCCAGGAGCGCCTTGAAGACGGATTCGTCCGAGTTGGCGGGATCGGCCAGCCACGCCGGGTCGAGTTCGCCCGACCGGTGCAACTTCGCCAGTTGAACGATCCGGGCGTCGCGGTAGCCGACGCCGCAGCGGGCGCGGAGCATCGCGGGGCGTTTCCGGGCGAGTTGCCCGGCCGAGGGGAACGCGGGGTTGATGACTTCGCACAACCGGCGGTTCATGCCGACGGTGCTGGGCCAGGTGACGTTGCAACTCGTCACGGTCTTGATCAGGTCCTCAAAGAAAGTGGGCGAGCGGAAGAGTCGAGCGCGGCCGGATCTTTTCCAGCGTGGGTCCACCTTGTGAAAATCGCGCACGTCGGGGTCGTCGAGGCTGAACATGCGCCGGATCAGCGGCTCGGCCTCGTCCCGGTCCCTCTTCGAGACTGCTCGGTCCGCGACCACGCGGATGGGCTTGCCGCGCCCGCGGGGCTGTGAGAAGGCGAATGAAGCGATGCCGCTGGTCAGTTCCAGCGGCCGGATGAGCGTCAGGCGCTCGGGCACCCAGAGGTTGGGCGCGAGCAGGAAATAGCCGTAGGAACAGACGTCCCTCCTAAAGACAAAGTCGGCGGGGACGGGGATGGTGAAGCGAGAGGGCATGGGGACTTGGGGTTCAGGGTTCAGGGTTCAGGGTTCGGGGTTCGGGGTCTTTGGCTATTTCCTATTTCCTACTCCCCACTCCCCACTCCCCACTCCCCTCTTCATGTCTTCCTCCGCGTCCTCCGCGCCTCCGCGTGTGTCTCTTTCACCGCATGGAGGTCGCCACGCGGGGGATCAGGTACGTCGCGATGTTCAGCGCCAGCCGGTCGCCGAGCCTGGCGAACATTTCATAGTGCTTGTCCGCCTGCTGCTCGACCCGCGGGGCGCCCATTCCCGCGCGGACGGCCAGTTCGCGGTGCTCGTGCAGCCCGACCTTGATCATCGCGCGGTCGAACTCGGGGTGATACTGAAAGGCGTAGGTGCGCAACCCCGCGCGGAACGCCTGCACCTTGCATTGCCTGCTCGACGCCAGAAGCGTCGCCCCCGCCGGGACATCCTTGACCTCCTCGGCGTGCAGATGGAACTGAGGCGAGCGCCACGCGATCCCCGCGAGGATTGGGTCCGTTTGCCCGGCGGCCGAAAGGTCTACATCGACAAAGCCGACCTCCGGCTTGTCCATCGGAGCGACGCTCGCGCCGAGAGCCGCGGCGATCATCTGGTGGCCGAGGCAGATGCCGATGACGGGCAGTTGTCTCGCGTGAGCCTCTTTCAGGAACGCGATCTCCTTTGCGATCCACGATTCGCGGGCGGCGGAGACGTACTGTGGTCCGCCGAGGGCGATCACGCCGTCCACGTTGTCAAAGTCTGTGGGGACCGTGTCCCCCCGGTCAAGCCGCCGGATGTCGAGGTCGAGCGCCTGGTCGCGCAGGGTGGTCCCCAGCCGGCCGGGGCGTTCGGATTCGCTGTGCTGGAAGACGATGATAGACATGGGGAGAGAGTACCGCGAAGGGAGTAGGGAGTGGGGAATAGGGAGTAGAGAGAAGGAGAGGGTGGTTCTGTAGGATTCTCGGATGAATCTGGCGGTGATTATCCCGGCCGCGGGGGCCTCGCAGCGTTACGCGGCTTCTGGCGGCCTGCGGAGCAAGGTCGATGAGGACCTCGGCGGCCGACCCGTGCTCCAGCGCACCGTCGAACTCTTCGTCAACCTCGATTGCGTGCGGAGCATCATCGTCGCCGGGCCGGCGGAGGGGTACGAGGAGTTCCTCGCGTTCCACGGCGACAAACTCGGCCTGATCGGGGTAAAGGTCTGCCGAGGCGGGAAGACTCATCGCTGGGAGACCGTCAAGGCGGCGCTCGAACTCGTGCCCGCCGACGCCACGCACGTCGCTGTCCACGATGCCGCACGCCCGATCACGCCGATCGAGTTGATCGAGCGCGTCCTCGCCGCGGCCGAGAAACACCCGGCCGTCATTCCGGCGATCGACGTGCCCGACACAATCAAGAGAGCCTCGGCCCCGACCGAATCGAAGGAGATCGACCCCTTCGACGCGATCCTCGGCGTCGGCGCGAAGGCGTCGTACCGCACGGTGGAGGGGACCGTGCCGCGCGAGGGGTTGGTCCTCGTCCAGACGCCGCAGGTCTTTGAGGCAGGCCTGCTCCGGCGTGCGTATGCGCAGTCCGACTTGTCGTCGACGGACGACGCGGGGCTGATCGAACGTCTCGGCGAGCCGGTCGTCATCGTCGAGGGGGACCCGCGCAACCTGAAGATCACGCGGCCGATCGACCTGCACACCGTCCGCCTGCTCGGTGGGTTCAAGGGGCCGACGGAGCGGCCGACACACAAACGATTCTGAAAGGCCTGGGGGCTTGAGGCTTGGGGCTTGAGTTTCAGAACTCGGTCTTGAAATCCCGAAGAACAGCATTGAAGGAGACTCACCATGCCCGGCCCGACCACCACCGCCCCCGAATCAACCATCTGGCAAGGCACCCCCAGCCAGTGGACAAACGTCCTTTGGTTTGCTGCGTGCGTGCTGATCCTGCCGATCCCCTTCGCCATCTACCACTGGCTCGCCGTGAAGTGCATGCGCTTCACGCTCACCACCCAGCGATTCCGCATCGAGAAGGGAATCCTGAACAAGCATCTTGACGATCTCGAACTCTACCGCGTGAAGGACATCACGCTGAACCAGCCGTTGATCCAGCGCCTCGTCGGCCTGGGCACGCTCACGATGGTCACCAGCGACGCGACGACGCCGACGGTGGTGCTCCCCGCGATCCCCGATGCGCTCACGGTCATGGACCGCATCCGCAACGAAGTGGACCGCGTCCGCCGCGAACGCGGCGTGCGCGAACTCGACGTGCACGACGACGATCATTCGGCGCTGGGGTGAGGTTCTGCCTCGGCGGTGCGGGGAAGTCGAAGGCGATTGCCCGCCACAGATGACCCAGATACGCCCGGGTCACGACATACAAAGCAGGCCACGGCGTGCGCAGTTCATGATTGACAGTTTTTTCTGACTCTTATCCGGGTTCAGCTGGGTCATCTGTGACTGTCTTTCCTCTTCCCGGTTTCCAAATAGAATCAGGCCATGATCCCCATGGTCCCCCTCGGCCAATCCGGCGTCGAATCCTCCCTCCTCGGCCTCGGGTGCATGGGGATGTCCGACTTCTACGGCGTGCCGGACGACGAAGAATCCATCGCCACCATCCATCGCGCCGTCGAACTCGGGATCAACCACTTCGACACGGCCGATGTCTACGGCCCGCTGACCAACGAGGAACTGCTGGGCCGGGCGATCAAGGAACTCCCGCCGCGCACCGGCACGCGCACCGACTTCTTGATCGCCACGAAGTTCGGCCTCGTCCGCGACGAAAAGAAGAACTGGATCGGCACCCGCGGCGACCCCGCCTACGTCAGGCAGTGCTGCGATGCGTCGCTCAGGCGCCTCGGGATCGACCGCATCGACCTCTACTATCAGCACCGCGTCGCGCCGGATGTCGCGATCGAGGAAACCGTCGGCGCGATGGCGGAACTGGTGACGGCGGGCAAGGTGAAGGCGCTCGGCCTGTCTGAGACCGGCCCGCAAACGATCCGACGCGCCCACGCCGTACACCCGATCGCCGCGGTGCAGAGCGAATACTCCCTGTGGTCGCGCGACATCGAGGACGGCGTAATCCCGACCTGCCGCGAACTCGGGATCGCGATTGTCGCGTACAGCCCGCTCGGCCGCGGGATGCTCACCGGCACACTGACGAACATGCAGGAACTCCCCGAGGGGGACGCGCGCCAGCGCCACCCGCGATTCGGGGGCGACAACTTCGAGCAGAACCGCCGCCTGATGGAGATGCTCATCGAACTCGCCAACGCGAAAGGGTGTACCCCCGCCCAACTCTCGCTTGCGTGGGTGCTCGCACAGAACGATCCGCCGGATGATTCGGTGCCGCCCGCGGCCCCGGGATTCGCCATCGTCCCGATCCCAGGGACCAAGCGTCGCAAGTGGCTCGACCAGAACGCGACCTCGATGGGCGTCCACCTCTCGAAGAGCGACCTCTCGATGATCGAGCGCTACTTCGTCCCCGGCGCGGCGGCGGGAGACCGCTACCCGCCGAACCGCATGGCCGAACTGGGGCGGTAGCGCGACCCTGTCGCGTCAAGCGCGATCACTTCAGCGCCATCAACAGAAACTGCACGCTGACATCCGCCTGCGCGGGCAGGTCGGGCTGGGGCAGCAGGTCGAGTTGCCAGTCGTACTTGATCGTGCGCTCGCCCAGCAAGCCGCTGGCCGTGTTCCAGATCGCCTTGCCGGTGCCCGAGAACGCGACGAGTTTCGTCTTGGCGTCGTGCGCGGCGGTTGCGGGGAGGAGTTCCGCCTTGCCCGCAAGGTCGATCGTCACGATGTTCTGATTCACCGCGCGGACCACATGCATGGTGTGAACGCGAAGGAAGTGTTCGGAGCCCTGGGCGGTGGGCATCTCGCTCGTCACGCTCCACATGCCCGCGGGCACGTCCGGCCCCGGCGCGGCGAGCGAGAACACGGGCTGAAAACGCGACGTGATCCACTCGGGGGTCAGCATCCTTTCCGCGACGCCGGCGAACTTCACGTCCGGGATATCGAGTGTGGGCGGCTCGACCCGCTCGATCTTCCCGCTCGCCGCGAGGCGCAGCATGATCGGCTTGTTGATGATCGCCAGCAGCGCGGGGGCCAGCGGATTCTCTCTCGCTTCCTCCGCGGGGGCCGCGGTGTCAAAAGAGGGCGGCTCCTGCAGGATGCGGCTGTCGGCCTGAAAACGAACGCGCTGATACGTCATCTCGACCGTCAGACCCTCGGCGGTGGCCTCGACCGCGCGGAACTGCGCCTGGGCCTCGGTCTGGAACTGGCTGGGCATGACGCCCTCTTTGATCTTCTCGGAGCGGTTGACGATCAGTTCGACTTCCTGGAAGCCGTAGCGAACCGTCTGGCCAGGCGTGAGCCCCATCTTGAGATGGATCGGTTCCGCGGCGAAGGCGGACCGGGCAACGCCAAGCGCGATGCACGCCGCATAGGCCGGGAGCGATTTCAGTTCCTTGCACCGGATCAATCGAACCACCTTTCGGGAATCCCTCACGCGGCGCGAGAGGCCTTGACCGCCGCGGTGATCTTTCGCGCCGCGTCGCCCAGATCATCGGCCGGTTGCATGGTCGGGATCGAGGAACGCGCGGCCGCGAGGATCTTCTTTCCTTCTTCGACGTTCGTCCCCTCGAGGCGGACGACCAGCGGCACCTTGAACCCGACTTCCTTCGCCGCGTTCACCACCGCCTGCGCGATCACGTCGCAGCGCATGATCCCGCCGAAGATGTTGACGAGCACCCCTTGTACCGCCGAGTCGGACAGAATGATGCGGAACCCCTCGGTGACCTGCTCCTCGGTTGCGCCGCCGCCGACATCGAGAAAGTTCGCGGGTTGTCCGCCGTGGTGCTTGATGATGTCCATGGTGGACATGGCGAGGCCCGCGCCGTTGACGAGGCAGCCGATGTTTCCTTCGAGCGCGACGTAGGAAAGGCCGAAGCGGGCCGCGCGGATCTCGGAGGGGTTCTCTTCCGTCGGGTCGAACATTTCCGAGACGGTTTTCTGCCGGAAGAGGGCGTTGTCGTCGAAGTTGAACTTGGCGTCGATTGCGAGCACCTGGCCGTCCGGGTGCGCGGCCGTTGCGGGCGTGACGACCAGCGGGTTGATCTCCGCGAGCGAGCAATCCTTCTCGACGTACACCTTCGCGAGGGCCAACATGATCTTCGAGGCCTGATTAACCTGCGTCCCCTTGAATCCCACACGGAACGCGACGAGCCGCGCCTGATAGGGCTGGAGCCCGAGCAACGGGTGCAGCAGCGTCTTAATGATCGCGGCCGGGTTGCGCTTGGCGACCTCTTCGATCTCAACGCCACCCTCGGCGGAAGCGATCAGCACGTTGCGTCGCGTCGCGCGATCGGTCGTGATCGCGATGTAGTACTCCTTCGCGATATCAACGCCCGCGGCGACGAGCAGTTTCTTGACTTCCAGTCCCTGCGGCCCGGTTTGCACGGAGACCATCTTGTTCGTGAGCATGAAGCGGGCCGCGTCGGTCGCCTCGCTCGCGGAGCGAACGAGTCTGACGAAGCCGGCCTTGCCGCGACCGCCGGCGTGGACCTGCGCTTTCACGACAACGAGGCCGTTCTCACCCAGCCCCGCCTCGCTGACGGCACGCTTGTACGCGCCGGCCGCCTGCTCGATGGATTCAATGACAGCACCCGGCGGAACCGGAACACCCGCCTCAGCGAGCAGTTGCCTCGCCTGGTATTCGTGGATCTTCATGGGCGGGCCCCAACGCTTCAGGTCTTGTCGGCGCTGTTCACGAATCGGCCGACGCGGCGCTTGCGGTTGATGGTCGCGCGGCCGCCACGGGTCTTCATCCGTGCGAGGAAGCCGATGCGCCGCTTGCGCTTCCGGTTGCTGTTTTTGTGCGGATAATGCATGGTCGTACCTGAAAAGAGTGTCTGAAAGTTGGATGGCCCCTTCCGAAATCGAGCCGAGTAGGGTACACGCAATGGGCTTGAGCCGCTAGTGAACGGGTTCGAGCCGAACCGAAGCCGTACCGGTTGTAGGGAACAAGGATAATAAACGGTTTGGCCAGATGATTTCCTCGATGCTCGGGAGCGCGGATCGAATAGACTGTGCGTACAGCACTACTGAGGCATTCACCCTCGGAGGTTCGCATGAAACTGCGCAACATGTCAGTATTGATCGTCGCTCTCGCGGAGGTGCTTTTGGTATCCAGCGGTGCGACCCTCGCGCAGCCGACGCGCGAGACGGATGAGGGGGTCTTTGTCACGCTGCCGGATCGGGTGGAGATGCATCCGGACGGGCGCATGGAAGTCGTGACCCGCGAAGTTGGCCCGATCCCCCACGGTGCCGACAAGCCAGCGGTGCCAGACAGCATTCCCGTCTGGACAAGTCTGGATGGACGGTGGGTCAGAGGCGTTTCATCACCTCAGCCCGCATTCGAGACTCATGAGCGACCAGGAACTGTGTTCTTCGATGAGGGTGGCTACCGTTTGACTCGTCTTCGGCTACTCGGAATCGCTTGTTTCCACTCCGCAGAGCGAGAAGAGAAGGACAGACTCGATTTGATGCACCTCCCTCTCGCGCCCCCGATCATTGACGGAAGTGAAACCGCACCTGTGCGCCGCAGCGTGACCATTGAGAAACCTCGTGGTGCCCGCGGGGCGGATTTCGATTTTATTTACCAGCCCGAAGAAGGGACGTACCCCCCCGGACAGACCGATGCGATCCGAGCGGCTCTTTCCCGAGTAGAAACCAGAATGGAGCAACTCCTAGCCAACAATGCAGGATTCTGTCGAATCGCATTTTCATTCAGTGATCTCGGAGTTCCGCCTGGTACGTCCGCTTTTACTTTCGTCACACTGGCTACTGACTCATACACGCTCGCAAAGAACAACCTGCTTATCCATGCGCAGGTCGACAAGGAGCCGAATATTGAGATAACGATGTACGACCAACTTCCTCTCGGGGGATCATTGCAGGTGAAGTACACGGGCGTTGCGCAGACCGCGGTGTCGCTGGTCGATGTCGCCACTGCGCTTCGACTGAAATGGGGGTTTGGGCGCGTCAGCAAATAAGTGCTACGTTGTGCGCGGTTTGATGGTGTAGTTCCAGTCGCCGTGGAAGTCATCTTGCACCAGGCGGAGGGTGGCCATCTG
>JAGVLZ010000255.1 GCA_020054055.1 Phycisphaerales bacterium | reverse complement strand
GTCGATCGGCACCGGCTGGCCGAGCGCTTCGGAGAGCTTCTGGCCGACGACGCGCGCGAGGATGTCGGTCGCGCCGCTCACGGGAAAGGGCACCACGAAGTGCACCGGCCTGGAGGGATACGACTGCGCTTGGGCGGCGCCGGCAAAGGCGACCGCGATGATCGCGAGGAGGGTTCTCATGGGGCCCGGATTGTAAGGGCAGGGCCCTCCGCCCCGCGGCCGCTGTAGTGCATATCGCTACAGAAAATGCTTTCGGTTCAAGGCCTTGTCTATTGATAGGTTACTCGTGTCACCTATAATCCGCGCGTGTCGAACCCGTCACGTCCGCTGCGCGTCCTGATCGTCGAGGACGATGTCGACAGCGCGCGCAGCCTGGTGCTTCTGCTCAGCACCGAAGGCTACGAAGCGAAGGAGGTAGGGAACGCGAAGGCGATGTGGGAGTCGGCTGGCGCATTCGACCCCGACATCATCCTGCTCGACATCACCCTCCCCGACGCGAGCGGCTATCAGGTCGCGCGCGATCTGCGGCGCACCTACGGGGAGGAATCGGCGCGGCCCGCGCTCATCGCGGTCACCGCGTGGAACAAGCCCTCCGACAAGATCCTCGCGCAGATCGCCGGCTTCGATTACCACGTCGGCAAGCCGTACTACCCGCAGACGCTGATCTCGATCCTCCGCTCGGTCTCGCCGACGCTTTCCTAGGAGCGCCCGGGTCCAAATACGAAGTGGAAATAACCCACGCGCCACAGATCGCGGAACATCTTTCGACACAGGTGGATGACATCGGCCACTGAGGACTCCGCGATGCCGGCAGATTGAATGCACTGCAGGATCGTTCTGACTCCATCCGCCTTGAGCGCGTAGAGCGCGGCAGCGTAGGTTCCGCAACCGGCGACCAGTATTTCCAATCCCTTGCGCACAGGCCGATCCGGCCAATAGGCTTTGCCCAGATTCTTGGGGTCGCCACCATTCCAGACCGAGTTCCGTACCAAGTCAGTCAGGTCGGAGACCGGCTCCGGATACACCCAAGACTCGTACTGCCCTCGAACGAGATCGGGCTTAGCGTCGGGCATCAGGGTCGTCGAAGGTACGGCGGGAGTTGGGTAAAGTGCCCATCTTCATGCGTAACTGGCGCGCCCGGCGGGATTCGAACCCACGACCCTTGGCTTCGGAGGCCAATACTCTGATCCGCTGAGCTACGGGCGCCTCGGGAAGGACGCGCAGAATATCAGACTTACGCGCTAAAATCATATCCTTACCCCACACCTCCGAAACCAAAAAACCACTGTGGAAGCTCACGAGCACACCTCGTTCATCAAGACGCCGCAACAGCTCGTTGTGGTGATCCTTCTCTCTTTCATCCTGCCGGTCGTCATCATCGTGCTGCTGGTGAAGCTGGTGCTGAGCCAGCCGACCGCCGACCCCGGCGCGCTGAAGCCCGAGGCCGTCGCGGAGCGCATGGTGAGCGCGGTCTCCGAGAGCAAGGAGCGCGAACTCGCGGGCAAGAAGCCCATCCGCTACGTCTCGATCGGCGGCGTGCTCGACGATCATCAACTCGAGCAGGCGCGAAAACTGAAGATCCCGGGGCTGGCGCTCGAGCCTCGAAGCGTCCGCGAGACCCCCGGCGGGCCGGCGATGGCCTCGCTCGTCGGCAAGGTAGGCATCGACCACGACGGTCTGCTCGGCGCGGAACTGGCGTACGAAGAGGACATGGCGGGCGAGCCGGGGCACCTCGATTATGTCCGCGATTCGAGCGGGCGCCCCATGTACATCGAACCGACCGGCTATCAGCCGCCCGACAAGGGCGGTGAGGTGCGTCTCACGATTGATGCGTACCTTCAGGAGATCGCTTACGAGGAACTCGCGCGGGGGGTGATGGAGGCCGACGCCGCGGGCGGCCGCCTCGTGATGGTCGATCCGAAGACTGGCGACATCCTCGCGATGGTGGACTATGTGCGCCCCGGGATGAATCTCGAAGAGCCCCCCGTGCGCACGACGCTCGAAGGGCGCATCGTGCAGCCCGATTCGTCGGGGCACCGCTACCGCACGATCCGCAACGATCCCGGGCGAGATATTCACCCCTCGCTGGGGCGCAACCGCTGCGTCGAGGACCTGTACGAGCCGGGCTCGACCTTTAAGAGTTTCGCGTGGTCGTCGGCGGTGGAGTTCGAGGTGGTTTCGCCGGATGAAGTCTTCGACACGCACGACGGCGCGTGGCAGACGGACTACGGCCGCCCGATCCGGGACGTGACCCCCAAGTCCTTCCTGACGTGGCGCGACGTGCTGGTCTTCTCCTCGAACATCGGCATGGTGCAGGGGATGGCGCGACTGTCATTTGAGAAAACCCGCCGCGCGGTCGTTCGGTTCGGCTTCGGGCAGCGGGTGAACATCGGCCTGCCCGGCGAATCGCCCGGCATCGTCACGCCGCAGTCGCGGTGGAGCAAGTACACGCAGACCTCCATCTCCAGCGGTTACGAGATCGCGGTGACGCCGCTCCAAATGGTGCGCGCGTTCAGCGTCTTTGCGCGCACGGGGGAACTCGCGGGGACGCTGCCCAATCTGCGGCTGCGTCACCGCGAGGACCTCTCGCCGGATGATGAGGTCCGCGTGCGCGTGCTCCCGCCGTGGGTCGCGTACCTCACGCGCGACACGCTGAAGCGGGTCGGGCTGATGATGGAAGATCGCTCGCGCCGGCGCTTCCCCGATGAGCCGCCCGTGAAGCACTCGATGTTCGGCAAGTCCGGCACGGCGGAGATCCCGCGCCCCGACGGCAAGGGGTACTTCGACGGCCAATACAACTCGAGTTTCCTCGTCGGCGCGCCGGTCGAGGACCCGCGCATCGTGCTTGTTGTTGTGATCGACGATCCGGGGCCGGAGCAGATCAGGAAGCGTGCCCACTACGGCACGGCGGTCGCGGGGCCCGTGGTGCGGCGTGTCGTGCGGCGGACGCTCGAGTATCTCGGCGTGCCGGCGCCGGGCGATCCCGTCGCGGAAATGGTGAAGGAAGAAGCGGAAGGCGGAGCGCACGACTGACGCCTCCTCCCCCGACCCTACCGGGGGAGGTGCGAGTTCACCCGCCGCGGCGGGAATCTACGAGTGACGGAGGGGGCGTCTCCTTCATTCCGCTACATGCAGGTGTTACCCCACTGGGCAAGCGTGAAGGTCAGGTCGGTGAAGTCGACCTGACCATCGCCGTTGGTATCGCCCGGGCGATAGGCGTAACTGCTCGCGCCGAAGTTGGCGAGCGTCGTCGTGACATCCGCGAAGTCCACCGCGAAGTCGTCGTCGGCATCGCCCGGGCAATGGGGGAGTGCGCTGCCGCCGAAGAGGGTGATGCGCGCGATGTTCGAGAGCGCGACGCCTGCCGGGGCCGCGGGGTCGGCCACGCGCCACTGCATGAAGACGACCTGGCCGTCGATCGAGCGGTCCGCCGGGATGGGCCAATGGAAGGTCGCGAAGCCGTTGCCCGCGCCCGACCCTTCGACCAACATCGCGTCCGAAAGATTCGTCGGATCGACGACGCCGCCGACTGGTGCGGAGGCTGAAATCGCCACGCGCGCCGTTGCGCCGACGAGCGCTCGATCAAGCCCCACCTTGAAGCCGGAGTTGCCCGCGTTGGGCGGGCAGTTGGCGATGATGCGCGGCACGAAGCCGCCCGTCCCGGTCGTCCCCGCGATGATCAACCTGGGGGTTCAGCGGCGCGCTCTCGGTGTGCAGTTGGGGGCGATCGAAGGGGAACTGCTCCTGCATGACGCGCGGGTCGGTCAGGCCGTTGACGATGAAGTCGGTGATCGCATTGACCTGCGGAGGTGGTACGGCTGTGGGCAGGATCGGGTCGCGGTTCGGGTTCCCCGGGGCGCCCGGCCCGGCGTAGAACGCAAAGACCTGGTTCACCGCGACGAACTGCCCGGTATGCATGAGGTTCGCGCGCCCCGCGAGGTTCCGCAGGGACGCGGTCTTGAACCGGCCTCGGTCCGCGGGCGAGCCGGTGACCGCCTCGCGCCCGATGTCCTGATTGTTGGGGCGGAGGCCGATGTTTCGGAAGGTGTTGTCGGTGAAGAGGGGCGGCGCGTGACAGATGGCGCACTCGGTGGCCTGGAAGAAGTTCCAACCCTGCTGCTGCCCCGGCGTGAGCGCTCCGGCATCACCCGCGCGGAAGCGATCCCAAGGCGATTGGTCCGAGATGAGCGTTCGCTCGTAGGTGGCGATGGCCATGCCGATTCGCGCCGCGGTGATGGCTTTGTCGCCGAAGGCTTCCTCGAAGAGCACGGGGTAGGTTCCCGCGGACTCGATCGCCGACATCATGTCGGCCGGGACATCGGTCGCGAGCGCCATCGGCCCGGCGGTGCGGAGTTTCTGCGTCACCTGATTCCAGTCGCGGTCGGCGTGCGCCATCTCGACGCTCGAGACGACGGGTCCGACTGCCTGGCTCTCGAGCGCGCCGCCGGAAGCAATCAGCACCGCGCCGGTTTCGGGGTCGACGAACTGGCTCCGTGCGCGCCCGTCCCAGAAGAGGTCTGTCGCGTAGGCGCTGTTGATCGCCGGGTTCGCGGCGCGGGCCGTCACCTGACGATTGAGCGCGAAGGCGACGTCGCGCTCGAAGTCGTCCGCGGCGTCGGTGCGGATGAGGCCGAACGAGCCGAAGACGTCATCAGGCGTGTTGAAGGCGCCGTCGACGCCGGGGTTTCGGGCGGGAAGCGGGTCGCCGCCGCCGAAAGCGGGCTGGTGGCATGTGCCGCAGGAGACGGTGTTGTCGCTGGAGAGTTGCTCGTCCCAGAAGAGGATCTTGCCCAGCACCCGCTTGGCTTCCGTGACGGGGTTGGCGGGCGGGACGGGGACCGGCGGGAGTTCGGCAAATGCCGCCGTGCATGCAAAAAGCGAAGCGAAACACGCACCGATAGCCAGGCGATCCGATGATTTCAAGATGGACAACGGCGCTCTCCTTTTCCTTCGATCCGATACCCCCGACTTCTCCCCAACGGACCCGACGGGTAGTTATTGCACAAGAATGCCCGCGGGTGCCGCCGACTGATTTCGGGATGACTCCCATTGATCCGAAAGGCCATGAAAAAACCCGCGGGCACGATGCCGCGGATTCGGTGTTGCCGTGGTCAGGCGTCGTTTCGGTCAGTTTCCGAGGATTCGGATCTCGACTCGGCGGCTGTCCTTCTTTGATCCCTTCGGGTTCGACGGTCCGTAGCCGGCACTGTGGGTGAGGTCGCCCGAGATGCCGTTGGCGTTCATGTAGCGTTCGACGGCGAGTGCCCGCTGAACGCTGAGGTTCTCGTTGTCGGTGTACTTGTCCTTGGTCTTTTTGAGCGGGTCGTTGTCGGTGAAGCCGGCGATCTCGATGCGGCTGCCGCCGTACTGGCTCTTGATGGTGCTGATGATGTTGTCGACTTCGCGCTTGCCCGGGGCGGTGAGCGTCACCTGACCGGGGCCGAAGGCGACATCACCCGCGATGCTCAGCACGCGATCGCTTCCG
>JAGVLZ010000410.1 GCA_020054055.1 Phycisphaerales bacterium | reverse complement strand
GACGCTCTTCCGATCTGGTCGCGAGGGCGGCGAAGGCGTCGCTGTTGTTGTTGGCGTTGTCCTGGAAATGGGGAACGGGGTCCATGCCGTCGAAGAGTTGTGAATCGAGGACGATCTGGCTGGGGTTGCCGACGGCGCCGATGGTCTGGACCGCGAGGCCGGGCGCACGGAGGATGCCGCGGACCTCGAAGGAGCCGTCCTGGATCACGTTCCCGCCGAAGTTCACGAGTTCGTTCCCACCCACGTTCGGCACGGTGAAGATGGAGCCCTCGCCGATGGTGAGTTCGCCGTTCGCGGCGACGAAGAAGGACGAGGCGGTGGAGTAATCGAAGCCGCTCGAGAGTTCGATGCGTCCGCTATCGGCGATGGTGTCGATGGCGGCGATGGCGCTCGAATCCGCCGAGTTTCGGATGGGGTTGCTTCCCTCCGGCACGTCGAGGATGAGTTCCGCGTCGACGGTATCGATGCCCATCGCGCCGGCGTCGAATCGCAGGACGCCGGAGCCGCGCACCTCGAAGGTGCCGCCGGTGAGCGTGCGCGTTCCCGCGCTATCGAAGTTGTTCAAGGCGTTCCCCGCGGGCACCTCGAAGGTCGAACCGGCGTCGATCGTAACCGACCCCTGGTTGTCGAAGTCCCCGCCCGTGGTGATCGAGCGCGTGCCCAGCAGCGTGAGGGCGCCCGTCGAGGCGATGGTGTCGGTGTTCGCGAGGGCGTCGGACGTATCCGCGTTTTCGATGGCGGAAGTTGCGCCGTCGAGTGTGACGTCGGCGTCGATGGTGTCGATGCCCGTGCCGCCGGTGTCGAGTCGGAAGGTGCCCTTGACGTTGTAGATGCCGCCGGTGAGCGCGCCGGCGTTGAAGTTTGAGAGCGTGGCCCCCGAGGCGAGTTCGAGGGTGCGCGTCGATTCGATGTCGAGCGTGCCGGGATTGGTGAGCACGGCCGCCGCGCCGGAGAACTGGAGCGTGCCGGAATCGACGCGGATGGTGCCGTTGTTCGTGAGTGGGACGCTGTCGATGGTGAAGGTCGCGCCGTCGACGCCGCGGAGGATGGTGCCGTCGTTGACGATGCTGGGCGTGCCCATCGTGGTGGTGATGGAGTTGGCGTTGTTGAGGTTCAGGATGCCGGTGCTGTTCACCCGGAAGATGGTGCCGAGGTTCAGCGTGACCGTTCCCGGCCCCTCGATGGTCGCCGTGCCGTCGTGCTCGACGTCGGTGTCGCAGAACTCGTCCCCCGCGCCGGCGTAGGTGACGTTGCCGCGTGCGCGCACCGCTGCGACATCCACAAAGCGCGCGCCATTGAAGACCGAAGTCGACGATGCCGCGAGCGTGATCTCACCGATGCCGCCGCCGGTGATGATGTTGTTGTTCGAGACGAACATTCCTTCGTTCATCGTGAGATTGAAACCGTTCACCCGGAGGGTCGCCTCGCCCAGCGCGTTGTCGATGGTGAGGTTGTTGAGGGTGACGTCGAGGTCGAGGTCGACGGTGTAGGGGCCGCCGCCGACGGTGATGGAGGCGTTGTATTGGGTCATGCCCACGTTGTTGGGGACGCCGATGGGGTTCCAGTTGGTGGCGGTACCCCACAGGCCGTTGGCGGCGGCGTCCCACATCGAGTCGATCGGCACGCCGGCGCGAGCGCCGGACGGAAAGCACGCGGCCGAACCCGCCGCGAGAACCAGCGCGCCGCAACGAATCAAGCGATAACTCATCGACCTCTCTCCTTATTCCACCCAATCCTCGGCCGCCTGTGCAGGACCGCTCTCCCAGTCGAACCCGCCCAATTTTACCACCAGTTTTCGCATGATGTCAGGTAAAACTCTCGAATACGAAACGAATCTGGCGATTTTCGAGTCCCCCTAGTTTGACGTGCCCGCCTCGGCCGGGTCGAGAAGCCTGCGGCAGCCCTCGATCTGCCGCGTGGCGTTGACCACATCGCTGTCTTTCTCGGACATCACCCCGGCATTCCGCAGGACTGTCAGGTGCTCCATGCCCCGCTCGAACTGGCTGATCGCGGCCCGGATGACGGCCTCGCGGTCCGGCTCGGCGACGGCATTGGCTTTGACGCGCTCGACGTCGAGCAGCCCGCGCTTCAGGATCGCCTGGGCCAGGTCTCGGCGGTGCATGTGAGTCGCGTCGGTCTTGAAGGTCTCCTCCCGCACCGCGACGGAACGATCGAGATAGGTGCGGGAGCGCTCCCAACTCTTCAGGTCGATCAGGACGGTTCCCACCTTGTTCAGCATGATGGCCAGGTCTCGATGGCCTTCGAGGTTTGCTTCGTCGCTGTTCCAGAGGCTCTCGGCGATGGAAAGGCCGCGCTCGAAGAGTTCGAGCGCTTCGTTCAGTAGTCGCCCCGATGACTTCGCGGCGTCGGTCGATTCGTCTCGTTCGAGCAGCCGTGCGAGGTCGTCCCATGCGTAAGCGTGGAACATCTTGGCCTCGCCCGCGTTGTGGAGCGAGAGCCATTCGTCGCGCTTGAAGCGTGCGTTGGCCGGGTGCCTTCGTGAGAGGGATGCGAACTCCGCGTTTGCGGCGAGCGACATCGCCGCGGCCTTCT
>JAGVLZ010000369.1 GCA_020054055.1 Phycisphaerales bacterium | reverse complement strand
CTTGGCGCGCCACGCGCGGGAAGCGCGGCGGCGGCTAGGGCGGCACAGCATCGACGACATTCGGCCGTTGCAAGAGGCGTTCGAGCAATCGCTCGGGCTGACCTTTGAGGAGGAGAAGGGACAACGGTTCTTCCGCTCATCGCTTGTGCAGACGCTTTTCTACGGCCTCTTCTCGGGATGGATGCTCTGGAAGCAGACCATCCCGAAGGGGCGCAAGCCCGGCGAGTTCGATTGGAAGGAAGCATCGGAGTATCTGGCGCTTCCGCTCCTTGCCGACCTGTTCGAGGAGGTGGCGAAACCGAAACGGCTCCGCGAACTCGACCTCCGTGAACCTCTTGATTGGGCGACCGCGAGCCTGAACCGCGTCAACCACGAAGCGTTCTTCAAGACGTTCGATCGGGACCACGCGATCACGCTCTTCTATGAGCCCTTCCTTGAAGCGTTCGACCCGGAACTGCGGAAGGAACTCGGCGTGTGGTACACGCCGCCCGAGATCGTCAAGTACATGGTGGGTCGGGTGGACCAGTTGCTGCGATCGGAACTCAACATCGCTGACGGGCTTGCCGATGAGCGGGTGTATGTGCTTGACCCGGCGGCGGGCACCGGGTCGTACCTGCTGGAGGTCGCGCGGAAGATCCACGAGACCTTGGACGAACAGGGTCACGGCGCGCTCGCGGCCGCGAAGGTGAAGAAGGCGATGTGCGAGCGGGTGTTTGGGTTCGAGATTCTGACCGCGCCGTACGTCGTCGCGCACTTGCAACTGGGTGTGATCCTGCGCGAAATGGGGGCGAAACTCGCGGCGAAGGATCGGGTGGGTGTATACCTGACGAACGCGCTGACGGGTTGGGAGCCGCCGAGGGGAGTCAAGGCGACCTCGGCGTTCCAGTTTCTCCAGGATGAACAGGACGCTGCGGCGAAGGTGAAGCGAGAAGCACCGATCATCGTGATATTGGGGAACCCGCCGTACAACGGCTATGCAGGGGTGGCGCTCGCTGAAGAAGGTGATTTGATTCGACCCTACAAGGAGGGGCTACACAAACGATTCGGAATCAAGAAGCAGACGTTGGACGACCTGTACATTCGCTTCTTTCGACTTGCGGAGCGGCGCATCGGGGATGTCGGCAAACGCGGCGTTGTCTGCTACATCAGCAACTATTCGTGGTTGAACGGCATCCCGCATGTCATCATGCGAGAGCGGCTGCTCTCCACCTTCGACACCATCTTTGTTGACAATCTTCACGGTGACCGAAAGGCCAAGGAGCGTTCGCCGGATGGAACGGCGAGCGCGACCGTGTTCGCGATGCGGGGATCATCTCCGGGGATCAAAGTTGGAACCGCGATCACCACGCTCGTCAAAGCCAGCGGCACTACTCGGCGCACTGACGGAGGGCGCACGGCGCGGGTGGAGTTCCGCGATTTCGCGGACGGAGAGGCGGTGAAGCGACGCGAGCGGCTTCTGCGATCGTTGACGAATCGAAAGGAAGGCTCACCGCGCGCAGCGGCCCCGACGGCTGCGGGCCGCTGGTCGCTGCTTCCGACGCGTCGAACGGGCGATTGGGCCAAGTGGCCCTCGCTGCTGGACCTCTTTGGAGAGACATTTAAGGGCGTGCAACCGGGCAGAGGGCGGGCGCTCGTTTCGATTGATCGTGAACCGCTCCAAAGGCGGATGCAGGCGTACTTCGAGAAGGCGCTGAAAACGCCAGACATAGCGGAGGCGTATCCCGAGTTGATGGCCGACGAAGCAAGATACGACGCTGCGCATGTGCGGAAGGAACTGCTCGCAAAGGGCCACAGATTTCAACCGGAGTGTCTAGTTCCGACTGCATGGTTTCCCTTCGACATTCGGTATTTGTACTGGCAGCCATTCGGCAAGCTATTGAACGAAAAGCGTCCCGAATACAAAGCCCAAGTTTGGCAAGGCAATCTCTTTTTGGCCTGCACTCAGAAGCCCCGACACGAGGTCTTCCCAATCCCCGTGGTCGTTGAGCACATCGGCTCGTACTACTTCTTCGATCCGTATGCGACGTACTTTCCACTCAGGCGAAAACACGAGAGCCTGAACGGCGACGCCATTCAGCCGGGAGTCCAGGCGAAATGGCTTGCGCTCATCTGCGAAGTGATGGGGGTCAAGCCGTTCGAGCGAGACGGACATTCATGGACCGACAAGGCCCTGATCGTAAACGATGACATCTTCTTTCATGTAGTTGCCTCGCTCTGCGCACCCGCATACGCGGTCGCACATGCTGACGCGCTGCGGGTGGACTGGCCCCGTACCCCTTTGCCCATGGAGCGAGCGATGTTGCGGAAGTCCGCGGCGATTGGGCGGAGACTTGCGGACCTCATGATGCCCAGCCGACAGGTCGAATCTGTCACAAAGGGCAAACTTGTGCCTGAGTTGCGCTCGCTTGCGCTGCCTTTCAAGGCCGACGGCAAGCCGATTGACCCCGACAAGGACTTGTTCGTCAATGGAGGTTGGGCGAGCGTGGACAAGGACGGGCGGGTGTCCACGCGCGAAGGCCGCGTAACGCCAAACGCGGACGATCCGAAAGGAGCAGTGGACATCTGGATCAATGATCGGGTTGGCTGGAAGAACATACCTTCTATTGTCTGGAACTTTACGCTTGGGGGTTATCCCGTCATCAACAAGTGGCTGTCGTATCGCGAACAGCAAGTGCTGGGGCGGGCGCTGAGGTTGGAAGAGATGACGTACATCACGGAGGTGGTGCGCCGGCTGAAGGCGATCCTGCTGATGGGGCCGGAGTTGGATGAGAACTGCCGAGCGTGCGCGAAGGAGACGATCAGTCTGAAGAAGGGATAGTTGGCTACCGCTCGAAGCAACCACGGGCTTCCCCTCGGAGCCGAAAAGTAGTTGACCGCATCGACACCCCTTGAGCGCTCATGTCGCGTCGATGCCAAGTTCTTTTCTTGCCCCTCCCCGCCGCGCGTGCAAAGTTAAATCGCTCGGGAGCGCAGCCAGATAGACCGCGCTCATGCACCGCACTTCCTCCACGCCCGACAAACCCGCGGCCCACGCTATCGCCCCGCCCACACCCAGACACAGCGTGCAGCACCTCCGAGTGACACATCCCTTTTCCCACCCCCGACTCTGCCTCCGCGTCCTCCGCGTCTCCGCGGTGAACAGCCCCGAGCAGGGGCGCGCCAAAGCGCGCAAAGCCGAACAAAACCGATCCAATCGCGCAGCAAAAACCCCCGCCAGACGCTCCAAACCCAGTTTTCACACGTTCGCAACGCGCGCCACGACCCTCAGCGGAAATACGCCGCCCGCTCGTGCTGGCGTGCCGCCTCGATGCAGAACTTGGCCCAAGGCGTGTGCCGCAGGCGTTCGACGCCGATGGGCTTGCCCATTTCTTCGCAGATGCCGTACGTCCCGGCCTCGATGCGTGCGAGGGCATCGTCGATCTCTTTCAGCAGGCCGCGCTGCGAGGCGGCGAGATCGAGCGCGAGGGATTGGTCAAAGGTGTCGGTCCCCTGGTCGGCCATGTGCTGGGGGAGGTGGCTCAGCGCGCCGCCCCCGCCGCCGGAGAGAGCCTCGGATTCCATCGCGTTGACATCCCCCTCGATCTGGCGGCGCTTGACGAGGAGCATGTCCTTGAACTCGGCGAGTTCCTTCTTATCGAAGGGAGACTTCGTGACGCGCGTGTAACTGCGCACAGGGGCATCGCCGTTGCCGGT
>JAGVLZ010000303.1 GCA_020054055.1 Phycisphaerales bacterium | reverse complement strand
CGATGACGGCGGCGGAACCGGACCTGTCCAGGCAGGCCCAGACGAACTGAGCGATGCAGAGCAGGGAGACGATTGCCATCGCGACGTTCCTCGGGATGAAGCCGACAGCGAAGGCTCCAAGGGGGGCGCCGATCACGACGATCGGAGCAGCGGCGAGCCAGTTCTCCCACACGCCAGGCCTGAGCGGCGCGGAGGAGAGTGTCAATCCCAGTCCGATGATCGAGGTGGCGGCCATGAGCATCATCGCGGTGGGGATGGCGATGCGCGGATCGAGGCGTCGTCGCAGAGCGAGGTAGGAAAACGCGATCATGTCCGCGCCGCCGCCGATGAGCGACGCGACGAGTCCGCCGAGAAAGCCAGTGAGAAGCGCGGGAAAATCGGATGGTTCGCTCGGAGTTGTCGCCTTGTCTGAGGCCGCCGCGCGATTCAGGCGGAGCAGTGCGAAGAGCCCGAACGCGCCCCAAAGGCTGGCGAAGATCATTCTAACCGCGGTCGGCGGCGCGTGCGGGGCGATGAGCTGGCACCCGAGCGGCGTGCCGATGAGCGTTCCCATGAGCGCGGGGCGCAGGAAGGGCCATTCGATCCTCCTTCCCGACCCGAGGACGAAGAGCGCGGCGGCGGTCATGCCGAGCGATTGGATGGCGAAGGAGAACTCGCGGCCCAGCGCGGGCGGCTGATCGAACAGGAGAACGAGGATCGGGAAGGCGACGCTCCCACCGCCGACGGGAGTGGCGCCCGCGAAGTAGGAACCAAGCGTCATCACGAGGGCGATCGGCCAGTGGTCACGGAAGACGGCCGCGATTCCCCCCGCAGACGCCGCGAGGAACGGGTACGCGGCGTAGAACAGCGCGAGAAACGCGAAGAATGGGAGGAGGCGCTTTTCGCGAGACGGGATCATGCGGGGCACATCTTGGCAGAGCGCGTCGGGCCGCTACACCACCAGTGTTCGTCCGCCGGCCACATGCGTCTCGCCGATCTTCGCGGTCATGCCCATGGTGTGGAAGATGCGGTCGCGCGTCTGGATGTATCCCGGCGAGTCCATGTCGCGGGGGCGCGGAAGATCGACGGGAACGATCTCCTTGATGGTCGCGGGGCGCTTGCTCATCACGAGCACGCGGTCGGCAAGGTGGACCGATTCCTCGATGTCGTGGGTGACGAAGAGCACGGTCTTCTTCTCGCTCTGCCAGATGTTCACGAGGTCGGAGCGCATCTTGAGTCGGGTGATGAAGTCGAGGGCGCCGAAGGGCTCGTCCATGTAGATGATGTCCGGGTTGGTGGCGAGGGCGCGGGCGATCTCGACGCGCTGGCGCATTCCGCCGGAGAGTTCGCGCGGGTACGACTTCTCGAAGCCGTCGAGGCCGACCATGGCGGTGTAGTGGCGGACGGTGTCGCGTCGGATGTTCACCGGCTTGTCGAAGAGGCCGAAGCCGATGTTCTGCTCGACGGTGAGCCATGGGAAGACGCCGTTTTCCTGGAAGACGAAGATGCGGCGAGGATTCGGGCCGGTCACACGCGCGCCCTCGACGGCTACGGTGCCGCTGGTCTCCTTGAGAAACCCGGCGATGATGTTGAGCAGTGTCGATTTGCCGCAGCCCGAGGGGCCGACGATGCAGACGAACTCGCCGCGGTTGACGGTGAGGCTGACGTTTTCCAGCACCGGGACGGTTTCGCCCGCGCGTTTTCCTGGGAAGGTCATCCAAAGATCGCGGACGTGGATGATGGGGGCGGTGCTCGGCGAGTTGTTGTTCGTGGCGGTTGCGATACTCGGGCTCCAAAGTCTCAGCGATTGGCGTACCCCCAGCGGACCTCGTCGAAGCGTTCCATGCGGCGGATCATGATGTCTAGGATCAGGCCGATGACCCCGATCAGCAGCATTCCGGCGACGACGAGGTCGTAGCGCTTGCCGGCGTTGCGCGCGTCGATGATGAGATATCCGAGCCCGCTGTTCACGGCGATCATCTCCGCGGCCACCACGACGAGCCAGGCGACTCCCAGCGCGATCCGCAGCCCCGTGATCACCTGAGGCAGCGCGGCGGGGAAGACCACCTGCCTGAATAGTTGGAATCGTCCAAGCCCGAAGTTCTGCGCGGCGCGGAGGTAGACGGTCTGCATGTTCTGCACCGCGGCCATCGATGAAGTGGTGATGGGGAAGACACTGGCGAGGAAGATGAGAAAAATCGGGGCCAGGTCCGTGACGCCGAACCAGAGGATCGCGACGGGGATCCAGGCGATCGGCGAAATCGGCCGGAACGCCTGGATCATCGGGTTAAACGCCTGAAAGGCGGGGCGGAACCATCCAAGTATGAGCCCGGTGGGCACGCCCACGAGGACCGCCAATCCGAACCCCATCGTCACGCGGAAGAGCGACGCGACCACGTACTTCCACAAGAGGCCCTTTTCGACGAGTTCGACGATCGCTCGGGCCGCTTCCATCGGCTTCGGAAAGAGGTCGCTCCCCGACTGGCGCACCGCCAGGTCCCACCCGAGCAGCCCGACCAGGGCGACGCCCACGGGCAAACCGATCGATGCCCACTTCGAGGATCCGCGGCTCAAGGTGCCGTCTCCAACGCTTCGTCGGGCTTGCTGAAATCGTACGGCACCACGACCGAATCATCGGGCACGAACGAGGTGTCGCAGTATTCCTCGAATGGCATCACCCCCTTCAGCGTCCCGGCATCGCGCGCCAGACCCTGAATTTCGTCAAAGTCCTTCTTCCGCAAGGTCAGGTTCGTGTACTTCACCCGGTCCGGCGGCTTGCTGAGGACGTAACGCAGCAGGCGCGGGTGTTGGTGGTAGTACTGCCTTGCGACGAACCCCGCGGCCTGAAGGCGGTGGTCCATCCCGCCCTCCAGCCATTTTCCGCTCTTCGAGATGCCGTCCACCAGCCGCTGCACCATCGCTCGATCGTTTTTGATCGCGTCCTCTTTCACCGCGAGAACACATGAGATGAAGTTCGGCCAGACGTCCTTGGTGAGATAGAGAATGCGGCCGTAGCCGTCCAACTCTGTTTGAGCCATGAATGGCTCACCGGAGGTGACCGCGTCAACGGCTTTCGAGTAGAGCGCCGCGGGCATGTCCGGCGGCGGCATCTCGACGATGTTGACTTCTTTTATCGAAATCCCACGCTCGCGTAGCGCCTTGAAGATGAGAAGGTATTGATTCGAGAAGCGATTTGGGATCGCGATGGTTTTCCCCTTCAGGTCCTCGATACGGAAGATGCTCGAATCCTTGTGGACCATCATGGCCGTGCCGTCGCGGTGCCCGAGGTAGACGATCTTGAGCGGCACACCCTCCTCGCGGAGTTTCATCGCCAGCGGAGCAAGGATGAAAGTCGCGGGCATGTACCCCGCGAGGAACGCCTCTTTGAGTTCGGGGAATCCCTGAAACTTAAGCGGGTCGTAGAAACCTTCCCCTTCAATGCTCTTGTTGATGAAGTCCGTGACGGGGCATGTCAGGTGGCATGTGACCGGGATAAATCCGACACGAAACTTCTTCTCCGTCGATGCCCCAGCGGGCAGGGCCTCCCAAGGCATCTTGGCGTTGAGGTTCATCCGCGCGTGCAACGCCGAGATGGCGAGCACCCAGATCACGCCGAGGAGAATGACGGTGCGCAGCAGTGTCATGTTGGGAACCCTCTCACGGGCGGGGATCATAGCGAGATCGTTGGAATAAAACCGCCGGTTTGGATGATGGAAGGGTTCGGCGTCGATGCGGTCCGGTTGTGACGCCCGCGACGATTGCCCGAAGGATCGGTCACCCTTCGTCGAGTGTCTTCTTCTTCCGCAGAACGTGGTGGTAGTGCTGGGCGAAGCGGTGGGCTTCGTCGCGGATCGCCTGGCAAAGGCGGAGGGCGGTGTTTTCTCGCCCCAGGCGGATGGGCTCCGACCGCTGCTGGACGTAGATCAGTTCTTCTTTTTTGGCGAGAGAAATGACCATCGGCGGGCGCATCTCGAGGTGGTCGAAGGCGCCGAGGGCCGCGTGCAACTGACCAAGCCCGCCGTCGATCAGGATCACGTCGGGGTACAACTCGTTCCCCGCGCCTGCCTCGCGGTAGCGGCGTAGCACGACCTCGCGGATGGAGGTGTAATCGTCGTTCAACGTGCCGTCCGGCCCGACGGAGCGGATGCGGTAGCGGCGGTACTCGTTCTTGAGCGGGCGGCCGTCGACAAAGCAGACCTTTGACCCCACGGTTTCACCCCCTTGCAGGTGCGCGATGTCGATGGCTTCGAGGCAGCGGATCGGGCTCTCGAGTTCCAACACTCTCTGAAGGGCGCGCAGCCCCTTCTTCGGATCGATGACGCTGACCTCGGATTCGGGCTGCCACCCGGCGGAGCGTTTGGCTCGTTCGTCGAGTTTCTCGATCGCCTTGATCTGGTCGCGGAGGATGGCCGCCTTCTCGAACTCAAGGGCCGCCGAGGCCTGCTCCATCTCCGCGGTCATCTCGCGGAGCATCACCGATCGCTTGGAGTCGAGGAACTTGGTGAAGCGCTCGATGTCGGCGGCGTAGCCCAGTTGGGTGATCTTCGCGGCGCAGGGGGCGGTGCATTGGCCGATGGTGTAGAGCAGGCAGGGTCGGAAGTATTTGTTCCGCTCGTCGCCATCAACAATGTCGAGTTTGCAGGTGCGGTACTTGAAGACGCGCTGGAGCAGGGTGACGGCTTCGCGCAGCGCCCCCGCGTTCGTGAATGGGCCGACGACTTTCGCGTTCTTCATCTCGGGGCGCACGCGGCCGCTTTCGTCGACCCCGGTGGGATTGCGCGTGACAAGGATGCGCGGGAAGTCCTCGTTCCGCGTGATGACGAGGTAGGGGAAGGTCTTGTCGTCCGTCAGCCGCACATTGAAGCGCGGCCGGATGTCCTTGATCAGCCGGTTCTCGGTGAGGAGCGCTTCCCATTCGCCGTCGCAGACGAGGTGCTCGAAGTCGTGGACGGCGTCGAGCATCGGCTGCTTCTTGAACCCGAGGTCGGCGGAGGGCACGAAGTAGGAGGACACCCGGTCCGGCAGGTTCGCGGCCTTGCCGACGTAGATCACGACCCCCTTGTCGTCCTTCATCAGGTAGACGCCGGGGGAGCGGGGGAGGTCGCGGGCTTTTTTGAGCAGTTCCGCGAGGCGTGAGCCGTCAGAGGCAACCCGTTCATGGGTCGGATCACTCGGAACAAGTTGAGTGTCTTCGGATGACATGAGGCGTTGCCCATCTCTACGAATCGTCCTCACCAAGGATACGCCTCACGTTGCGCGACGTGTGAAGGACGCGCAGAATCGCGCCCAAGCCGACGCTGTCGCGCCCTTGGCGCCGTTGTATCTCAAACGCTGCGGACGAAGTCGGTGAGGCGACGGGCCCAGAGTCCATGCTGCGCGCCCGGGCCGGGCTGGAAATTGAAGGACCCAGAGAGCCGGGTTCTCTGGGTCTTTGCGGTTCATTCATTGAGTCGGCGAGAGCGTCAGGGCGATTCCTGCATGCTCTTGGTGCCGTCGCCGATGAGGATCTCGCCGACTTCGATCGAGAGGTGCGAGGGTTCTTCGCGGGTGGCGCCGAGGGCCTCGGCCTTGGTCGCCGCTTCCGCGAGAGAGGTCTCGATGTCCTGCTCCTCGGAGGGTGGCGGCTCGGCGAGCAACTTCGGACGGATCGCCTGATGCACATGGAACCCCGTGCCGGCGGGGATGAGGTGGCCAAGCAAGACGTTCTCCTTGAGGCCGACGAGGTTGTCCGTAGCGCCGCGGAGAGAAGCCTCGGTGAGCACCTTGGTCGTCTCCTGGAACGATGCACCGGAGAGGAACGAATCGGACTGGAGCGACGCCTTGGTGATGCCCAGGAGCAGCGTGCGGCCTGTTGCGGGTTTCGCGCGGCGCGCCTTGGCCCCGGTCTTCCCGGCGGCCTCGGCCTTCGCGTTGGCTTCCTTGATCTCGTGCTTCGAGACCAGCTGGCCGATCTGGAGCATCGTGTCGCCCGCTTCGGTGACCACGCCGTTGTCGGCGGACTGCTGGTTCTTCTTGCGGAAGGCGATCTTGTCCGCGACCTCATGCGGCAGGAAGTCCGTATCACCCGGGTTTTCGACGCGGACCTTGCGGAGCATCTGGCAGAGGATGACCTCGATGTGCTTGTCGTTGATGACCACGCCCTGCGCGCGGTAGACGTTCTGCACCTCGTCGAGCATGTAGGTGTAGAGCGCATCCTCGCCCTTGATGCGGAGGATGTCGTGCGGGACGAGGGGGCCTTCGATCAGCGGATCGCCCGCCGAGACGTGATCGCCCGTGTGGACGAGCAGGTGCTTGTCCTGCGGGACATGGTGATCCTTCTCGATCCCCGAGTCGGAGACGATGCGGATCGTCATTTTGCCCTTGCGTTTGTCGGAGTGGATCTCGACGGTGCCGGAGATCTCGGCCATGATCGCCGGGTCCTTGGGCTTGCGGGCCTCGAAGATCTCCGTCACGCGGGGGAGGCCGCCGGTGATGTCGTGCGAGCCGGTGGAGCCGCGCGGCTGGCGCGCGACCATCTGCCCGGCCTTGACCATCGAGCCGTCGAGCACTTCGATACGCGCCTTGGCGGGGAGGAAGTGGAAGTCGAGGATCTTGCCCGTATCGTCCTCGATGACGATCTGCGGGTGCTTCTCGCCCTTGTGCTCGATGACGATGAAGGCCCTTTGGCCCTTGCCGGCGTCCTCTTCGCGGACGGTTTCGTTGATCTCGATATCGACGTAGCGGACCTTGCCGTCCTTCTCCGCGAGGATGGGGAGGCGGTGCGGGTCCCAGCGGACGAGTTGATCGCCGCGCTTCACCACCGTGCCCGGACGGGCCAGGATCTCGGCGGCGTAGGGAACCTTGTACTTTTCGAGTTCGCGGCCGCGCTCGTCCAGGACAGCGATCTCGCCGCTGCGCTTCAGGGCGACGAGGACGTCGTCGCCGTGATCGTTCTTGGCGGGCACTTCATTGCAGTCGCGGATCTCGATCTTTCCGGCCTGAGTGGCGACGACGTTCGTCTCGACCAGTTTGGTGGTCGCGACGCCGCCGGTGTGGAAGGTTCGCATCGTCAGCTGCGTGCCGGGTTCGCCGATCGATTGAGCGGCGATGATGCCGACCGCAAGCCCCTCTTCGACCTGCCGGCTCGTGGACATGTCCATGCCGTAGCAGAGGGCGCAGATGCCGCGGGCCGAGTTGCAGGTGAGGGGCGAGCGGAGAAGGACCGATTCGATGCCAAGGTCTTCGATGTTCTTCGCGGCCTCGACGGTGATGATCTCGTTCTCGGAGACCACGACCTCGTCGGTGACGGGGTTGATGATGGTGTTGCGGCTGACGCGGCCGTTAATCTGATCGCGGAGCGGCACGTCCACCTCTTCGCCCTTGTAGAGCGCCCGCTTGATGACGCCGATGGTGGTGCCGCAGTTCTGCTCGTTGACGATGACGGACTGCGCCACGTCGCAGAGTTTGCGCGTGAGGTAGCCCGAGTCGGCGGTCTTCAGGGCGGTGTCGGCCAGACCCTTGCGGGCGCCGTGCGTCGAGGAGAAGTATTCGAGAACGTTCAGTCCCTCGCGGAAGTTCGCGCGGATCGGGGTCTCGATGATCTCGCCCGAGGGCTTGGCCATCAGGCCGCGCATGCCCGCGAGCTGCTGCACCTGCGACGTGTTGCCGCGCGCGCCCGAGTCGGACATGAGGTGGACCGGGTTCAGGTACTTCTCGCCCTTGACGGTGCCGCTCAGCGGGACTTCCTCGCCCGTGAGCGGGTTGCGGCGGTCCATGCGGATCGCTTCGAGGAGTTTCTTGGTGATCTCTTCGCGGCAGTGGGCCCAGATGTCGAGCAACTGACGGTAGCGCTCGCGCTCCGTGATGATGCCGCGCTCGTAGTTCTTGCGGATGCGGTCGGCCTTCTTCTGCGTGTCGTCGATGAGGGTGTGCTTCGCCTCCGGGATGCGCAGGTCGGTGATGCCGAACGAGATGCCCGCCAGCGTGGACCACTTGAACCCGGTCTCCTTGAGACGGTCGAGCATGTCGATCGTCGCGCCGCGGCCCGAGTAGGCGTAGGAATCGTCGATGGCCCGGGCCGCGCCCTTCTTGCCCAGGGGGCAGTTGTAGAAGGGCATGCCGCTGCTGAGGATGTCGGCGAAGATGACGCGTCCGGCGGTCGTGATGATGCGTTTGTTCGCGGGCATCGGCTCGGCCGGCCCCTTCTGCGAGGTGACCTGTTCGAGGAAGCCATCGAGACGGACCATGATGGGCTGATGGATGCCGATCTTGCCGTGCTCGAAGGCGAGGAGCGCTTCGCGGCGGTCCTTGTAATGCGGGACCTTCTTCGGGTCCTTCTCCGCCTCTTCGTCGATCATCGTGAGGAAGTAAACGCCGAGCACGATGTCCTGACTGGGCGAGATGATGGGATTGCCATTCGCCGGGGAGAAGATGTTGTGCGTGCTGAGCATCAGCACATGGGCCTCGGCCTGAGCCTCGACCGAGAGGGGGAGGTGGACGGCCATCTGGTCGCCGTCGAAGTCGGCGTTGAAGCCGGTGCAGACCAGCGGGTGGATCTTGATCGCGTTGCCTTCGACGAGGATCGGCTCGAAGGCCTGGATTCCCATTCGGTGAAGCGTGGGGGCGCGGTTCAGAAGCACGGGGTGCTGATAGATGACCTCTTCGAGGATGTCCCAGACCTCGGCGTCGCGCCGTTCGAGCATGCGCTTGGCGGACTTGATGGTGTCGGCGAGGCCGTGCTCCTTCAGTTTGCGGATGATGAAGGGCTGGAAGAGTTCGAGTGCGATCTTTTTCGGCAGGCCGCACTGATGGAGTTTGAGTTCCGGGCCGACGACGATGACCGAACGCGCGGAGTAGTCGACGCGCTTGCCAAGCAGATTCTCGCGGAAGCGTCCCTGCTTGCCCTTGACCATGTCGGTGAGCGACTTGAGCGGGCGGTTGCTGGAGCCGAGCACCGGGCGGCGGCAGCGGTTGTTGTCAAAGAGCGCATCCACCGCCTGCTGCAGCATCCGCTTCTCGTTGCGGATGATGACCTCGGGGGCGTTGAGGTCCATCAACTTCTTCAGCCGATTGTTCCGGTTGATGATGCGCCGGTACAGGTCGTTGAGATCGCTGGTGGCGAAGTTGCCCGATTCGAGCAGAACCAGCGGACGAAGGTCCGGCGGGATCACCGGGATCACGTCCATGATGAGCCACGACGGATCGTTCTCCGACTGGCGGATCTGCTCGATGAGTTTCAGGCGCTTGGCCAGGTCCTTCATCTTCTGCTTGCTGCGGGTATCGCGGATCTGGTTGCGGAGGTCCAGCGCGATGGCGGGGAGGTCGAGGCGTTCGATGAGTTCGCGCGCGGCGTCGGCGCCCATGAGGGCCTTAAAGGCGTTGCCGTACTTCTGGAGGGCGGCCCGGTGCTCGTCCTCCGTCAGGATCTGCTTGAAGGTCAGTTCCGTATCACCCGGCTCGGTGACGACGTAGTCCTGGAAGTAGATGATCTTCTCGAGGTCGCTGGTCTTCATCGCCAGCAGGGTGCCGAGGCGGCTGGGGAGGGCCTTGAAAAACCAGATGTGGACGATCGGGGCGGCGAGGTTGATGTGCCCCATGCGCTTGCGGCGGACGCGCGAGTGCGTCACCTTCACGCCGCAGCGGTCGCAGATGATCCCCTTGAACTTGGTTCCCTTGTACTTCCCGCAGGCGCACTCGTAGTCGCGCTCGGGGCCGAAGATGCGCTCGCAGAAAAGGCCGTCCTTTTCGGGGCGGTAGGTGCGATAGTTGATCGTCTCCGGTTTCTTCACCTCGCCGAAGGACCACGAACGGATATCGTTCGGGCTGGCGAGCGTGATTTTGACGGAGGAGTAATCGTTAACGCGGTCGTAGACGGATTCGGGCATGGGGGCGGACCCTTCGACAACCAAAGGAAAGAGAGGAGGGAACTTTGCACGCCCGGGTCGAGTGGTCCCCGGGATTCATTTCACGCGATGGCGGCGCGGCCGGCGGCGGACGCTTGTGGCATCCGCGCTATCGAGGCGGGATCACTTCTTCTCGGCGGGCTTTTCGGCCGGCGCGGAGGGAGCGGTCGGCGCGGGCGGCGGTGCGACGGGCATGTTCGCAGGCATGACAGGTTTCATGAGTTGCGAGGACACCAGGACGCTCCAACGACCCTCAAACTGATTGAGGTCCATCGTCCGGTCCTCACTCTTCTTGCGCTCCTTCGTTTTCTCGTCGATGTAAAAGATCGAGAGCGTGTACTGTGCGCGGGTGCCCTGCTCGGCGACCAACTTGACCTCGACGTCCTTCCAAGGCCTCGTGAAAGCATCGCGGACGACGTCGAGCATGTGCTTTTTGTCTGGGACCTGGTTGTTCGGGTCGGCCGGATCGAACGCCTCGGCCATCTTCTGGAGGTTCTCGAACTCCTCCGAACCCTGATCGCTCAGTTCGACCGCGCGCTTGAAGTCGCCGCTCTTCATCGCTTCGACGAAGAGTTTGACGGTTCCCTCGGAGGTGGCCTGGGTCGGGGCGGCGGGCTTCGCGGCCGGGGCCGGTTTCGCTGCGTCCTGGTTTGCCATGGCCGGAACGACGAGCGTCAGGCCGGAGACAAGCATCACTGTCAGGAGATTCTTCATCGTGATTCCCTTTGATTCGATGTTCGGTGCCCCTTCCTGATGGACGAGGCTCGGAAAGTCTTACAGCAGGCTTCCGGCTTCGGTGCCGGATTTTTCGAGTGCGATGTTCATTCCCAGCCCCTTGATCTCGTTGCACAGGACGTCGAAGGCGACGGGCATGCCCGCCTCCAGCGTGTTGGTCCCCTTGACCATGGACTCGTAGATTTTGGTGCGGCCCTCGACATCGTCGGACTTGACGGTGAGGAGTTCCTGAAGGATGTACGCCGCGCCGTAGGCTTCGAGGCCCCAGACCTCCATCTCGCCGAAACGCTGGCCGCCGGTGCGGGCCTTGCCTCCCAGCGGCTGCTGGGTGATGAGCGAGTAGGGGCCGGTGGCGCGGGCGTGGATCTTGTCGTCCACGAGGTGGTGGAGTTTGAGGATGTACATGTAGCCGACGGTGGTGCGCTGCTTGAAGGGCTCGCCCGTGCGGCCGTCGAAGAGTTGGACTTTCCCGCCGCGGGGCATGTGGGCCATCGTCTCGCGGGGGCCGGGGTGCCTGCCCTCGGCGTCGTACTTGGCGCGCTTCGACTCGATGAACTGGTTGGCCTCGTCCACCGCCTGGTGGACCTGATCTTCCGTTGCCCCGTCGAAGACGGGGGTCATGGCCTGGAAGCCCAGGATCTGAGCCGCCCATCCGAGGTGAGTCTCGAGAATCTGGCCGACGTTCATGCGGCTGGGCACGCCCAGCGGGTTCAGGAGCACTTCGACCGGCGTCCCGTCTTCGAGGAAGGGGAGTTCCTCTTCGGGGACGATTCGGGCGATGACGCCCTTGTTGCCGTGGCGGCCCGCCATCTTGTCGCCCACGGAGAGGGCACGCTTGGTGGCGACGTAGACCTTCACCATCTCCAGCACGCCGGAGGGGAGTTCATCGCCGCGCTTCATGTGGGCGAGTTTGCGTTCCTTCTCCTTGCGCATCGCCTGGATGCGGGGCCAGAACTGGCCGTGGATCGTCTCGCAGGCCGCCTTCGCGTCCTTGTTTCCCTTGACCCACTTGAGGTCGAAGTTCTGGACCTGCTCCAGGATGACTTCCGTGATGTCCGATGCCCCGACCTTCTGGCGGGTCGAGGGGTCGACCATCTCGGCGCCGGCCGCCTCGTTGATCGCCTTCACCAACTGGCGGAAGACCTGGATCGTTTCCGCATCCATCTCGGCGGCGTAGTTCTCCATCTCCTTCTTCAGGAGTTTCTTCTGCTCGTCGTTCATGTGAACGCGGCGGGAGAAGCGGCGCGTGCCGATGACGATGCCCTCTTTGCCCGCCGGCACTTCGAGCGAATCGTTCTTCACGTCTTCGCCCGCGCGGCCGAAGATCGCGTGGAGCAACTTCTCTTCGGGGGTCAGTTCGCTCTTGCTCTTGGGCGAGACCTTGCCCACGAGGATGTCACCCGGCTGGACGCGGGCGCCGACGCGGATGATGCCGAACTCATCGAGGTTGCGGAGCATCTTTTCCGAGACGTTGGGGATGTCGCGGGTGAACTCCTCGCGGCCGAGTTTCGTCTCGCGGATCTCGACGTCGAAGGCGTCGATGTGGATCGAGGTGAAGGTGTCGTCGCGGACGAGTCGCTCGGAGATGACGATCGCGTCCTCGAAGTTGTAGCCGTCGAAGGTGTTAAAGGCGACGAGGACGTTCTTGCCGATCGAGAGTTCGCCCTGAACGGTTGAAGCGCCGTCGGCGATGACCTGGCCCTTGGCGACCTTCTGCCCGGGCTTGACGCGGGGCTTCTGGTTCAGGCAGGTGCGCTCATTCAGCCCGACGAACTTGCGGAGGACGTACTCGTCGGCGTTGTCGATGATGATCTTCTGCGCGTCGACATAGGTGACGATGCCGGCGTTCCGGGCCTTGACCACCATGCCGGAGTTCTTGCCGACGTCTTTCTCAAGCCCGGTGGCGATGAGCGGAGGATCGCAGAGCAGCAGCGGCACGGCCTGGCGCTGCATGTTCGATCCCATGAGGGCGCGGTTCGCGTCGTCGTGCTCGAGGAAGGGGATGAGCGCGGCGGAGACGCCGACGATCTGCTTGGGCGAGATATCGAGGTAGTTGACCTCGGTGGATTCAATTTCCGCGAGTTCGCCGTCCACGCGCGCCAGGATCGCCCCCTTGCGCAGCGACTTCTTGTCGGCGTCGAGCGAATCCGTCGGCGCGAGGATGGTCTTCATTTCCTCGTCGGCGCGGAGGTAGATCGTCTTGCCCGTGACCTTGCCCTCTTTCACCTCGCGGTAGGGGGTGAGGAGGAAGCCGTACTCGTCGATCGCGGAGTAGATGCCCAGCGAGGCGATGAGGCCGATGTTCGTTCCTTCGGGGGTCTCGATGGGGCAGATGCGGCCGTAGTGTGAGATGTGGACGTCGCGGACCTCGAAGCCCGCGCGCTTGCGGTTCAGGCCGCCCGGCCCGAGGGCCGACAGTCGGCGCTCGTGGACGAGAGACGAGAGCGGATTGGTCTGGTCGACGACCTGCGAGAGTTCCGAACGGCCGAAGAAGAAGTCGATCGCGCTCGAGATGCTCTTCGAGTTCACGAGGTCGGCGATCTTGGTCAGTTCGTCCGGCTCCTTGACGCTCATGCGTTCCTGCACGGTGCGGCGGAGTTTCAGGAACCCCTTGCGCATCTCCTCGCACGCGAGCTCATCCAGCGTGCGCAGGCGGCGGTTGCCGAGATGGTCGATGTCGTCGACCTGCGCGATGGGGCGGCCGGTCTTGGGGTCGGGGCGCTTCGAGCGGAGGTCGAGCAGGTATTGGATGACGCGGAGGTAATCCTCGGCGCGGATGAACATCTCCGTCTCGGGGACCTTCAGGTCGAACTTCCGGTTGATGCGGAAGCGGCCGACCTTGCCCAGGCGGTAGCGATTCTCATCCTGGAACTTCTCGGCGAAGAGTTGCTTGGCCTTGTCCACCTGCGGCGGGTTGCCGGGACGCAGGCGGGTGTAGATCTTCAGCAGCGACGCCTCGAACTCGCTCTTGGCCTGCTCGTTGAAGTCTTCGAGTTTCTCCTCGGCGACGCTGTTGAGGATCAGCGGGTCGGAAGGATTCTGGATGACGCGGACATGCTTGAGCGAGGACTTGTGGATCTTCTCGATGTTCTCGCCGATCTGGCAGCCGACGTGGACGAGTTCCTCGCCCGATTCCATGTCGATGATCGACTCCGCCGCCCAGTGCTCGGGCTTCACCTTCTCCGTCGTGATCTCGTCGATCTGATGGAAGAGGCTGAGGATCGCGGCGGTGCTGGAGATCGACTCGTCGAGGCAGCGGAGGAAGGTGGTCGCCGCCATCTTCGTCGACTGGTCGATGCGCATGACCAGGACGTCCTTCTTCGTCACTTCGAGTTCGATCCACGAGCCGCGCTCGGGGATGATGCGCGCGGAGTGCAGCGGCCGGTCGGCCTCCGACGAGATGATCGAGAAGTCGACGCCCGGAGAGCGGTGCAACTGGTTGACGATGACGCGCTCGGCCCCGTTCACGATGAACTCGCCGCCGCCCATCATGATGGGGATCTCGCCGAGGTAGATCTCTTCCTCGGGGATCTCGGGGTGGTTCTGGCGCTTCAGGCCGAGGGCCACGCGGAAGGGACGGCCGTAGGTCAGCCGGAGTTCGCGGCACTCGTCGGGCGTGTAGCGCGCCTCCTCGAGCGTGTAGTACGAATAGTCGAGGGACATGGTCCCGTCGTACGATTCGATGGGGAAGATCTCGCGCAGCAGGGCTTCCAGCCCGAAGCGCGTGTTGCGCTCGTGCGGCCCCTTGTCCAGTTGCAGGTAGCGGTCATACGCCTGCGACTGAACGATGGTGAGATCGGGAACGGGGATGGCGTCGCCCCGCTTGGAAAAATCGCGCACTTTCCTCTCGACCATTATCGTTCCTCGGCCAGTCGATGCAGACACACCCCGGCTCGCTTCGTTCCGCGGGATGAGGTGTGACGACACGAATAATTATTTTGAGTTCAAGAGCCGCACGCTTCGTGGAAACAGTCTAGTCTGCTCGGCCCGCGCTTGCAAGCGCGGGCCAAGTTGTCAAGCACTCACAAGGGAAAACTCAGTGAGATCGGTGGGGTTGTACCGGCCAGCACCCGAATGGACGCGAAAAAAGGGGCGTCCCGGGCGGGACGCCCCCACATTCATGCCATCTCGGTTACACCGAACAAAAGCCGATTCGATATCAGGCGAGTTCGACCGTGGCGCCTTCGGCTTCCAACTTCTTCTTGAGCCCGTCGGCCTCTTCCTTGGTCGCCCCCTGCTTGACGGGCTTGGGAGCGCCCTCGACGAGGTCCTTGGCTTCCTTGAGGCCGAGGCCGGTGATCTCGCGGACCACCTTGATGACGTTGATCTTCTTCTCACCCGCAGCCTTGAGGACCACGTCGAAAGTCGACTTCTCCTCGGCAGCCGCGGCCGGAGCAGCGCCGCCCGCCATCATGACCGCGCCCGCGGCAGCGGCCTCGATGCCGTAGGCATCCTTCATGTACGCGCCGAGGTCGACCGCCTCCTTGAGCGTGAGGCCCGCGATCTCGTCGCCGATCTTTTTCACCTTGTCGCTGACGGTTGAATCTGACATGCTGAAATCCACCTTTCCGAATCTCGTCTCCAAGAGCGGCCGGGACACCCGGCCCTTCGGTCGCCCCCGGGGGGGCGACACAGTCGGAGAACGGTTGTACGTTCAGTTACTGCGGCTCCAGAAGTTGCTGGAGCCGCCCCATCTCAAAGATACGCTGCTCATCCGTCATGGCGGCGATGGCGTCGCCGAACGCCTCGATCGACGGGTAGCCCATCGAAGCAAGGGCCACGGCGGGCGTGTTCGTGGCGTCGAGTGCCGACACGTCGCCTTCCACGCCCATGAACGAGGGGGCGTTGCCGCTCGCCTGGCTAATGAAAGCCGTGCATGCGCCGCCGCAATAGGCTTGGAGCCACTGCTCAAGAACCTTCGTGATATCCGCGAAGTTGACGACGCCGTTGCGATCCGCATCGCCATTCTTGTTGCAGGCGGTGCTGCCCCAATTCTCGGGTACGCTGGTGTTGTCCGCAAAGTTGACGCAGCCGCTGCTGTCCGCGTCACCGAGGCTCGGGCCGCAGATCGTGAACCGGAACTCGCGGCCGAAGAGCGCGACGGGCGGCGGCGGGTCCGGGAGCACCACGCCGTCGCATTTCAGTCTCGGCACTCCGCCCGTCAAATCCTGCGAAACCTGATACTCAAACCCCGCTTGGAGCGCGACGCTCGGCGTGAGCAAGACGACGTTGCCAGTGGCATCGAGCGACTCGACAAAGCCGCAACTCTCGTTGGTCCACGGCGTTGGATCGGCGATCGGGAGGCCCGCGATCCGGCGCTCGACCTTGAATGCTCGATTTGGAAATGAGGGCAAAATTACCGGGCCGTAGTTTCGGATTTGGATCGGCGTCTTGTCGTCGATCGCGCCGTAGGCGAGCGTCGGGAACGCGTTGACATCGGTCGTGAACACCGGGAAGCAATCGGTGAAGTGCGTTCCGTAGGGAACCCGGCCCACTGCTCGGGGGCCGCTCGCGCAGCCGATCTGGCTGGTGGTCTCCGCGTAGTTCGGCTTCGGGTTCAGGTCGTCAACAGTTGTAAGTCCGCCGACGTAGACGGGTCGGGTCCACGGATTGCTCGCATCCGCGCCGCCGAGCGCCTGCATGATGATTTGGCCTTGCATCCCGCCCGTCGGCACCTGGATGTAGTTCTGCGCAGCAGGATTTGTGCTGTTGTCCGCAAAACCGTAACCCAGCCGGATAATCCCCTGCATCGGCCCGGCGAACTTCATCCAGTTTGCTTGCACATCAGTATCTTCGATCCGCTGTGCGTCGATTTGGCCAGTGAAGACGCCGGAGTGCCCGCCGGTGGTGTAGGTCTCGATTCGGCGAACATTCTGGACGAAGGACTCGGCACCTGTTGATTCCACGCCGCCAATATAGGCGTTGATGTATCCCGCTCGAACGAGCCAGAAAGCACCGTCCGCCAGAACATAGACCATGTGGTTCGGAGCGCCGATCTCCCCGTTGGTAGATTCAAGGCGCTCGATGTAGCCGGGGATGCCGTTCTGTGACGTGGATACTTCAATAAGATCACTCTGAATATCGCCTCCAACGACAACTTGTAAGTTCGAGACCCTGTTGAAGTGGGGAGCGAGAAACACATCGCCAGTAAGGTCACCCTCCGCGACCAGTTGAAAGCGGTGCGCCTCAAATGGTCCATTCAAGTCGCCCGTGACGAAGATCGGATCCACGACGACCAGACCGGCCCGCTCCGCGGGGACGGGCGACATGAAGACCGGGCCTACGTTGACAAACTTGGGCCCGGCACTCGAGATAGTGACAAATGTCGATCCAGTGGTCGCGCTCACTTTCGAGACAATGTAAACCGAGTTGATGTTGTCAATTCCGACTCGGGTTGTGCGGATGGCGTATGTCTTAACTTGACTCAGTGGCGGTGAGTAGTCCGACGGGTCGTGATTAATAATAATATCCCAGTTTCGATAGCCGACGAACGGTTCCTCAGGACCAACAGGAAAGACGAAGGCGCTGGTCTCGTCGGACGTTGGGGTTTCTATGACGGTGACTTGGGCACTCACGCCGTTGACGAATGCGAGCCAGAACAGGCCGAGTGCGACAAATCCCGAAATTCGAGTCAGTGCCATCGAAATCTCCTTTTTCTTGGGAGTAGCAAGATCACGAATGCGAATCCGGCGGGTGATGGAACGACTGTCCCGATCCGGAAGCCGAACAACGCACCGGGGGGTGCTCCAAAGTCATACATTATTCCATCGTGGTACGCCGGGATCGTCTCCCCGGAATAAGAGCCTCGCAGACGACGAAATGGCCCATCGAGCGTTTCGGTCCACTCCTGAGCGCCGCCGGAAAGATTGAGCACGCCCCAAGGTGATTGTGTATCGGGGTAAGCGTCGACTGACGGCGGTAAACCCGGCCAGTTGTAGCCGGCACCGGTCTCGCCGCCGAGTTCCGGCGGACCACCCACCGGCGGAGTGTCCGAACTGTTGGGATACATCCAGTACCCCGGCTGCCCCTCGCCGTAGCGGTTCGGGTCGAAGAAACCAGCCTTGATCCATTCATCGCGCGTAACCAGAAAATAGGTCGATCCGGGCGAGCGCTCGGCCTGATCGGTGATCGTGGCACCCGGGCCGTGTCCGAAGGTGCTTGTGTCGTACACCCCGGTCTCGAACGCTTCGCGGGTGTTGGCCCGACCGTTGTGCAGCCAGTTCACGAACCTTGCCCCGAAACGCCAACCTGCTTGAACAGGCTGATCCGCCAATGCGGGCGGCATGTAGTACTCGTATGAGCCGGGTGTCGGCCCGGGGAGCCGGATGATCGACCAACTCTCGAACTCCGAGTTGTTCGCGTACTCCGGGTCTACGAACGGCGCGTATGCCTCGACAAACTCCAGCCACTGAGCGCCGGTGACTTCGGTCTTGGCGATCCGGAACTCGTGATCCACCGCGCCCGCGCGAAACTCGAAGCCGCCCCCGTAGTCAATCATGAACGGCGCGTTCCCCGGCGAGCCGACGGTCGCCCACTCGATCTCGTCGATGGGTGAACCGATAGCCGCAGCGCTGAACGCGCAGGATGCCACAGTCATCAGGATTCCATGCTTTGTGGCCATCCGTATACGTTTCGCTCACGCGATCTTCGCGATCGCCTCGCCCTTCTCCAACTTCTCTTCAACGCCCTTGATGATTCCCATGACCTTGCCGCCGGGGCCCTTGACCTGGCCCATGATCTTGCGGGCCGGGCCGAGGATGAGGGAGACGACGGTGGACTGGGCTTCCTTCTTGGTCGGGAACTTGCTGAGTTCCTCGACGCCCTTCTTGCCCTCGAAGAGGATGCCGTCGAGGATGGCGCCCTTGAGTTCGAGTTTCTCGATCTTCTTGGCCCACTCGACGACGGCGCGTGCGGTGTCGATGACGCCTGCTTCGCCGTACGCGAGAGCGGTGGGGCCGGTGAGAAGTTTCTCGAGGCCGGCGAGGGGGGTGCCCTTCATCGCGTGGCCCGCGAGGTTGTTGCGCATCACGGTGATGCGGACCTTCTTCTTGCGGAGGTCGAGGCGCATCTTGTTGTTGTCGATCGCGCCGACGCCGCGGAGCGAGATCACCAGCGCGTCGTCGATGCCCGAGAGGCGCTCCTGGTAATCCCGGATCATCAGGTTTTTGACTGCTTTGCTCATGGTTTGATCTTTCCTGAGTGTGCTCGGGGATTAGTCCTTGGCGACGTGCACCGGCGGCGTGACCAGCACGCTCGGCGTCATCGACCCGCTGATCGCGATCTTCTTGATGTACTGACCCTTCACCGACGACGGGCGCGAGTGCTCGATCGTGGTGATGAAGTGCTGCAGGTTCGCCGAGAGGTCCCCCTCCGCGAAGGACATCTTGCCGATCGGGACCTGGATGTTCCCCCCCTTGTCGTTGCGGTACTCGATCTTGCCGGCCGAGTATTCCTTGACCGCCTTCACGATGTCCGCCGTCACGGTCCCCGCCTTGGGCGAGGGCATGAGGCCCTTCGGCCCGAGGACGCGGCCGAGTTTCGAGATCGCGCGCATCATGTCGGGTGTGGCGACGGCGACGTCGAAATCCATCCATCCCTTCTCGACCTCGCGGGCGAGTTCCTCGCCGCCGGCCTTGAGCGCGCCGGCTTCCATCGCCTGCTTCTCGAGTTCCGGGCCGCAGAACGCGACGACGCGCTTGCTCTTGCCGATGCCCCGCGGCAGGGCGACCGAGCCGCGGATGTTCTGGTCCGCCTGCTTGGGATCGACGTTCAGCACGATGACGCAGTCAACGGTCTGGTCGAACTTGGTGCCCTTGAACTTCTTGAGCGCCGAGACGGCCTGCGCGGCGTCGAACGAGTTGCTCGGACGGCTCTCGAGGTTGGCGCGGTGACGCTTGCCGCCGGGGAGAACTTTCTTTTTGGTGATTTTTCCCATTGGTATCAGCCCTCCACCGTGATGCCCATGGCGCGGGCGGAGCCTTCGATCATCCTCATCGCTGCTTCGATCGACGAGGTGTTGAGGTCGCTCATCTTGTCTTCAGCGATCTGCTTGACCTGCGCCTTGGTGACCTTGCCGGCCTTCTCGGAGTTCGGCTTTCCCGAACCCTTTTCGAGTTTCGCCGCCAGACGGAGGAGTTCCGATGCGGGCGACGACTTGATGACGAAGTCGAACGTGCGGTCGTTGTAGACGGTGATGACGCAGCCGACGACGCGCCCCTTCATCGGCGCGGTCTCGGCGTTGAACTTCTGGATGAACTG
>JAGVLZ010000297.1 GCA_020054055.1 Phycisphaerales bacterium | reverse complement strand
GGCGAGTGCGTGATGACGGCGGCGTCGCATCCGAACGGCTCGTCGCGGCTGGCGGAGGCGTGCGAGGTGCTGGGGATCGCGGCGTCGCCGGGGGATGAGATCATCGTGAATGTGCAGGGGGATGAGCCGGAACTCGATCCGGCGTTTATCGAAGCGGCGGTGGCGGCGCTGAAGAATGCGCCCGCGCACGTCGAGACGGCGACGATCGCGGTCCCGTTCGAGGAGGCTGAAGACGCGGCGAATCCGAACCTGGTGAAGGTGGTGCGGCGGGTGGATGGGACGGCGATGTATTTTTCGCGGGCGCTGGTGCCGCACGATCGGGATGGGGAACACGCGGCTGATGCGGGGCCGCTGCGGCATGTGGGGTTGTATGTGTACCGGCGGAGGTTTCTCGCGCGCTACGCTGGGCTGGCTCCGACGCCGCTGGAGCGCGCGGAGAAGTTGGAGCAACTGCGCGTGCTGGAGCACGGGTTCGCGATGGCGGTGTCGGTGGTGACGCCGAGGGGGGCGGTCGGAGTGGGGATCGATACGCCGGAGCAGTACGAGGAGTTTGTGAGACGGTTTCAGGCCGCGGCGCGGAAGGCGAGTTCGTAGCCCCCCGCGCAGACCGCGAGGCCGAGGGCGGCGCTGAGGGTGATGTATGCGAGGGCCTCTGGGATTCGGCCGTCGTGGATGAGTCGGAGGGCGTCGCCCGCGTAGGTGGAAAAGGTGGTGAAAGCCCCGAGGACGCCGACGGTCAGGAAGGTCCGCCAGAGTTCGTTCGTGCCGCCGCGTTTGGCCACCCAGCCCAGGATGAGTCCGAGGAGGAGACAGCCGATGATGTTGATGAGCATGGTGGTCCACGGGCCGTGACGGCCCCCGCGGCCGTGGGCCAGCACATAGATGCCGAAACGCGCCAACGCCCCCACCGAACCACCCAAGGCCACCGCGAGAATTAGCGGGATGGTCGGCGTCATGGCGACCTAGAATAACCTATCCGCACCAGTCTGCCGCAAGAGGAATCAGTCAGGATGACGAATCGAAGGCTCGGAACACAAGTCGCACGACCCGGCCCGGCCGCGCTGGTGGCTCGCGTTCGGTTTTCCATGGCGACGGTGGTGATGGCGGCGTGCCTTGTGCTTTTGCTGGGGCTGCATTCGGCGGAGTTGGCGCGGGCTTCGGAGGCGGTCGAGCCAACCGGAGCGCCGTCAGTGGTGCCAGCGGCGATCCCCGCTTCGCGTGCCGCGAAGAATCTGGCCATCATCACGATCGAGGGTGAGATCAACGGCGTGACGACGCACAGCGTGCGGACGCGGATCGATCGCGCGATCGCGGCGGGGGCCGACGGGATTGTGTTCGAGATCCACAGCCCGGGCGGGTTGGTGAACTCGGGGCTGGATATCTGCTCCGCGATCAAGCAGGCGCCGGTGAACACCATCGCATGGATCAACACCGAGGCGTACTCGATGGCGGCGCTGATCGCGCTCGCGTGCGATGGGATCGTCCTGGCGCCGCACGCGACTCTGGGCGATGCGGCCCCGATCGCGATCAACATGAGCCCCTTCGCCCCCGGCGGGATGGGCCTTCAATCCCTGGGCGAAACCGAAAGGCAGAAACTGATGGCGCCGATGATCGCGGAGGTCGTCGAGTCGGCGCGCGTGAACGGCTACGACGAGAACCTGGTTCAGGCGTTCATCACGCTCGGGGTTGAGACGTGGTTGATCCGCGAGAGGGCGACCGGGCGGCAGTATTTCGTCACCGAGCCGGAGTACCGGGCGATCTTCGGCGTCGAGCCGGTGCGGGGATCGCCGCATATTCCCTCGGGTGTGTTCCCGTCGAGCGTCGCGGAGGTCCAGGCGCCGTTTTCTTCGGATGAACCGGGCGCGGCGAGCGAGGACCCTTCGATGTTTCGGTCGGCCTTCGGGCCGGTCGATGTCGATGCGGAGAAAGAAATTCAGATGAAGTTGGAGGGTGTGCCGTCGGTTCGCCCTTCGTTCAGCCGCGCTGATCGCGAACGCTACGAACTGGTCGAGTACGCGACGGACGGGAAGTCGCTCCTGACACTGAAGGAGGCCGACCTGAAGCGCTACGGCCTCGCTGACGCGAGCGTCACCATCAGCAACGACGCGGAACTCCAGCGATACGTCGGCGCGACTCACCTCACGCGGCTCGATCAGTCGTGGTCGGAGCATCTGGTGGCGTTCATGACGCAGGGGATGAGCGGGGCGGTCATCAAAGGGCTGCTGATAGTCGTGTTTCTGATGGCGATGTTCATCGAGATGTCGATGCCGGGGGTCGGGCTGCCGGGGGTCATCGCGCTGGTGGCGCTCGCGGGTCTGGTGGTGCCGCCGATGCTGATCGGCGCGGCGAACTGGTGGATGGGGGCGATGGTGGTGGGCGGTCTTTTGTTGATTCTGCTTGAGGTTTTCATCATGCCGGGGTTCGGCGTGCCGGGGATCATCGGGCTTTTGATGCTCTTCGGCGGCTTGGTGGGGACGTTCGCCTCGCCCGGTCAGTTGTTCCCCGGCGTCGGGCCCGGGGGAGCCGGCGAACTGGCGCGGGCGGGGAGCGTGGTGCTGCTGGCGCTCTTTGTCGCGGGGGTGGGTGTGTTCCTGTTTGTGAAGTACACCAATCGCTTCCCGATCGTGGGGAGGCTCGTGCTGGCGGATCGGCAGGTGGTCTCGGACGACGATTCGGAGAGCATCCTGACGGCGATGAACCCCGAGCCTCCCATTCAGGGGCCGGTGGCGGTCGGGGCGGTGGGGCGGACGACGACCCCTCTTCGGCCCTCGGGCACCGCCGAGTTCGAGGATCGCTTGGTGGATGTGGTCTCAGAGTTCGGGTTTGTCGAGGCGGGAAAACTGGTGCGGGTGACCTCGGTGACCGAATATCGTGTGGGGGTTGATGTTGTTCGCGATCCCGCCCCGCCTTCACGCGAGACCTAGAAGATCATGATGGAGCAAACACTTCTCCTTTGGGGATTCGCGCTCTTGGGAGCGGCGCTGCTGCTTGTTTTCCTTGAGGTTTTCGTTCCCTCGGGGGGGATCATCGGGCTGACGGCGGGAGTGACGGCGATCGCGGGGGTCGTGGTGTTCTGGCGCGTCTCTCCCGGTTGGGGGGTGACGAGCATGCTGCTGATGCTCGTGCTCGCGCCGATCGCGCTGAACTTCGCGCTGCGATTGATGCCGCACACGCCGGTTGGGAAGAGGCTCATTCTCTCGGAGACCGCGGAGTCGCGTCAACGCCGCACGGCCAAGGACCAGGAGCAGGCGGCGCAGGAGCAGGCGCTGGTCGGCGCCACCGGCTCGGCGCTCACGTCGCTGAGGCCGATCGGGACGGTTGAGATCGACGGGACGCGGATCGAGGCGCTGGCCGAGGGGGGAGTGATCGAGGCGGGGAGCCGGGTGCGGGTGACGTCGGTGCAGGGGAATCAGGTCCGGGTCCGCGCGGTGGCATAGGGCCCCGGCGTTCGCGGCCATGCCGCATTTCGATTATGATGGGTACGCCGAACCGGGTCGTTTTCGCGTTGGCATCGGCTCGCCCGAGGAGTTGCATTCATGAATATGAGCGTCGTACTCACGGCGATTGGCATCGTCATCGCCTTCATCCTCCTGATCGTGGGGATCATGGCGTTGAACTTCATCAACCTGTGGATCCAGGCTCTCTTGTCGGGGGCGAAGGTGTCGATCCTCGACCTGATCGGGATGAAACTGCGGAAGGTGGACCCTCGCACCATCGTGCTGAGCCGCATCCGCGCGGTGAAATCCGGGCTGGAGATCTCGACGAACCAGTTGGAGACGCACTACCTGGCGGGCGGGCGCGTGCCGAGCATCATCAACGCGCTGATCGCGGCGAACCGTGCGCGGATCACGCTGCCGTTTGATACGGCGTGCGCGATCGACCTGGCGGGTCGCGACATCCTCGACGCGGTTCAGACGAGCGTGAACCCGAAGGTGATCGACGTGCCGAATCCGAAGTTCGGTCGGCAGACGATCGACGCGGTGGCGAAGAACGGCATCCAGTTGAAGGCCCGCTGCCGGGTGACGGTGCGTGCGAACATCAGCCGTCTGATCGGCGGGGCGACGGAGGAGACGATCATCGCGCGCGTGGGCGAGGGCATCGTCTCGACGATCGGTTCCGCGGAGACGCACAAGGACGTGCTGGAGAACCCGGATCGCATCTCGAAGACGGTGCTCGCGAAGGGTCTGGACGCGGGGACGGCGTTTGAGATCTTGTCGATCGACATCGCGGACATCGACGTGGGCGAGAACATCGGTGCGAAGTTGCAGAACGACCAGGCGGAGGCGGACAAGAAGCGCGCGCAGGCCGAGGCCGAGAGCCGTCGCGCCATGGCCGTTGCGGAAGAACAGGAGTTCCGAGCGCTGGAGCAGAAGAACCGCGCGGCGGTGGTGCTGGCGGAGGCCGAGGTGCCGCGGGCGATGGCCGAGGCGTTCCGCTCGGGGAACATGGGGATCATGGACTACTACAGGATGAAGAACGTGGTGGCCGACACGTCGATGCGGAACTCGATCGCCGGCGGGGATGAGCGCAAGGCGCAGTAGGAATCCAGTTCGGGGAGGAAGACGATTCGCCCCCTCCGCCCTCGAAAACTCCGGCACCTCCCCCGGTTGGACCGGGGGCGGCGCTCCTCGAAGACTCGTCGCTCTGCCCCCGGCTACGAACTACCAGGGTTTCGGCCTGAAGAAAAAGGCATTTCAACCCCACATTGGATTGTCTCAATCCAGCCAATCTTTTGCCTTCAACCGCTCCGGCACATACACCTCGGTGACGTATGAGATGTCCTTGGTGATGAGCGATTCGACTTCCATCTTGAAGCCGTTTTTCAGCATCGCGTCGATCTCGCGTTGCCATTCTTTCTTGTCGGTGAACCAGGGGTACGCGGCGATCTGTTTGGCCCGGTTGATATCGGTGTCGGTGAGCGCGATCTGCACGTCGTCGCTGAGATCGCAGCGGTCGTAGTCGATGGCGCGGATGCCCAGGAACTTCGCGTCGGGGATCGCGAGGCGCTCGGACTCGAAGGCGAGGTTGATCGACCCCTGCTTCATCACGCTGTAGATGTAGTGCCCCCACGGGTCGCAGTCGAGGAGGCAGTAGACGGGGAGTTTCAGTTCCTCGTGCATGCGGCGGAGGAGTCGGCGCACGCCGCGGGGGGGCTGGCCGCCGCCTTCGGTGAGGATGCAGTTGTGCTTCTGCCAGAACTTGTCCTCGTTGAAGCGCGACCAGACGGTGTTTTTCTCGACGTGCAGGATGAACTTCGCGTCGCACTTCTTGAACTGGATGACGTCCGGCTCGCAGATGCTGGGGATGGCGTAGCCGCCGGAGCCCATGCGTCGGCAGTCGATCTCGTCGCCGCTGTCGATGAGGGTGATGTTGCCGACCATGGTGCCGGCCTTCTTGGCGAAGAGGTGGAGTTCCTCGCGGAGGGAGCCGAGGGAGACTTCGAGGTCTTCGAGGATGGTGTCGGACTCATCCTGGTCGGTGAAGGTTTTTTCCTTGGTGCCGGGGATGGTGTGGAGGCCCTTGTAGTACATGCCGCGGAGGCTGAGCGTCTTTCCCGCGTCGAGGAGGGATTTCACGCCGCTGCCGAGGAGCATGGTCTGCATGAACTTCTTCGCCTGGCCCACGTTGAAGAGGTTGCGCGTCTGCGCGGCGTCGCCCATCTGGAGGGTGCGGCGCTTCTTGTTGAAGGTGGTGTTGGCGAGGGTCCGCGCCGGGACATCGACCCACGGATCGCGGAAGGCGAGCGAGGTCTTGGCCACGCCGTCGGCCATGCCGACGAGTTGCTTCATGGTGTGGGCGTCGCGCTGGGTGACGGAGCGAGAGGTTTTGGATTCGGTTGGTGATTTGGCCATGGCTTTGTCCGGTTTCCTCTCCCGTGGCTCTGCACGGGAGAGGACTGAGGTGAGGGCTCTGCCTTCTACTTCTTCTTCGGCATCTTTGTTGCGCTTGTCTTCGCGACACGGTGACGTGAGGCCTTGGTTGCTTGAAGCAGGGTTCCTTCGTGGTCGAATTTGGCAATGCCCCCGTTGACGTGAAGTGACGGATGATGAAACACATCTGCAAACCTATCTAATAGGGCAGTCGGATTGTGACTAGTGTCGACGATGGTTAGGCTTTCCAGGGGCCGATTCCTCTCGACAGAAGTCTGACGGAAGAGCCATTTCGCGGCAAAATCAGTCGGAGGAAGTGAATATCCGACAACTCTTATTTCACGCGCCGAACGAAGAACGCATCGTGCTCGTTCCCAGATCTGTTTCCATAGAGGCCGGTCGTATGTCTTGAAGAGTGTTGGATAAATCATCAGAGCGTCCATGGGCTCATGGCAGCGAGGACATTGGATCGCTGTTCCCATGAACGCGTGGGCAACAATCTTGCCCTCAAGGCCCCTCGCTTCGTGATAGGAGCACGAATCGCATGTAGTCCAGTTCATTGAGCCATGCAGTTTCAGAACCAGCGGTCCGCGTTGGTTTCCCTCAATGCCGCCTCGAACATTCAGCAAAGTCGTTCCATAGTCAGGAGGAGTCCCATGACTGAATGCAAGGTTGTCGAGAATCAGATCCCAATTAAAGGTCAAGATCGCATCGTCCGGGTCAAGCGAACTCAGTAGTCTCTCGTGGTGCTTGCAGTGCCCACCCCAGAGGATGCCATAAAGCGTGAGAACGATGAGGCGGACCATCTGTTCGCGAAGCGGGCGATTGCCAGCGAGATCAACTAGCGTCAGAAGTTCCTCAATATCGATTGAATGAGGCAGTTGTGCATTCGCCCGTTTCGCCAGGTTGTTGAACTGGGCCGGATAGTGCTTTTCAACAAATCCCCAAACCAGAGCGAATTTGTTCTTTTCGAGACGCCGTTCAGCCGGCAGCGTCTTGTTCTTGCAGAGCCTCACGGCCGCAGCCAGGAAACTAGCCGCAACTGGTGGCGCGATGTTGCAGTCTGTCTTGTAGCCTGCCGTTGCACCCGCGCCCAAAATGAAGACTCGATTCATCGCAGCGCTCCAGTACTGCATTCACGGGCATTGCCGACAAGGGAGCAGCGTGCGGTGGTAGAAGCGGTAGAAGCAGAGCCCTCAGCTCGATCCTCTCCCATCCGAAGCGGCTGGGAGAGGAAGCAGGAGGGGCGGGCGTCGCGCTGGGTAACGGAGCAGCTAGTTCTGGATGCGGTTGGTTCCTTGGCCATTGGGCACTCCGTTGCTTTGTAGCCACAAATATACTGGCGGTTTTGTCTTGACTCGCGCACCCGCTTGCGCTGGCATTTGGGATGCGTAGAATACTCGAATGCTTCGACATGTCGTCGCACAACCGCGTGTTTCATCAATCCTGCCAGCGTCTGTAGCATCGCAGGAAATCGTCCCTGCCATTGCAGAAGAACTCGGTTCCATTCCGGATCGCGCTTTTCTTGGAAGGTGATTCGATGACTTGGTCGGACCATCAGACAAAGGAGCAGATTAAGGCTGTGCTGAGATCGATGGATCCGGTGGCCGCGGACGCGGCCAAGTACCTTGCTGATTTGCTTCTGGAAAACCAAGACAAACTTGACGATCGGCAAGCCGTGGGACTGTTGGCGTACTCTGCAATGATTAAGGCTCTTCGAGACGCGAATCTCGCTGGTGGGCCATCTATAGATGATGTCTGCGTGCTATCAGCAGAGCATGGACAGATGATCGGTGAAGTCGCTTTGGCCATGGCAGTCTTTGTCGCGGGGAAGAACCGGACAGGCTGGGTCGCCGGCGCGGTTGCCGTGGGATTGGGATTAGCGATCGCAGCCATTGCTGGCTAGACCGAGCCACGGACTTGTGATGGGGGCTGTAGCCGTTCGACCCAACGGGCGCCACGTCCAACCCACACCCCAATTTCCGCGGCAAGACCACGATTTACTGGCTTGAGTCCCACCCAAATTGCCGGCCGTTTCAGAAGCCAAACCGCAACTGCTAATGCCGTCAAGACGAGCATTGCGGCAATTTTCAGTGTGCCTCGAAAACCCTTGATGTTCACGCCTGGAAGGCTCTGCAATACGCGAGATCCCAATAATATCCAGAGCGTGTTTGAGATGATCAAATAGGCGACGAGCACCAGCGCTCCCCCGCCGAGCCACTTTGCGACTTCCATTCTTCAGGCCTCTCGATTCTCTCTGCCGCAGCAACGGACTACTTGTCGTATTCCTTGAACTCGCGGGAGGCGAGCCCCTTGTCTTTCTTGGCGTCCGCTTGGGCCTCTTCCCACTGTTTCTCAAGCCAGTTCAACCCACGCGCAGCCGAATCCATGGTGCGCTGAGTTTGTCCACTGACCGTCGATGTTTTTAGGCTCTCGTTTCCAGAAACTGCTCCAGCAGCCTGTTTGGAAATCCAAACAATGACCGCTATCAGGATCACGATTCCGAAGAAGATGAGCCGGATCATTTGGGGCTCCCGTGGAGAAACCCTCGGCATCGAGGCCGACAGTTTCTGATTCGCCGTGGGCAGGATACCCGATCGTCAACTGACCGTTCGGGGGCAATTGGATGGTGATCCACCGTGACCCGAATTATCAGTTCTTCTTCCGTAGCACCTTCTTGCGGACGAGCAGGACGTGTTTTCCCGGCGCGGGCTTTGGCGGTGGGGGGAGGGATTCGAAGAGCGTGGGGGTTGCGGACTTCGGGGCACGCGATTGCTTTTTGTCTTGCACCCTTTCAGGGTGCTGAGTTTTTTTCTTGCGCTTTTCCGCGGGCGGCGCTGCGCTCTGCCCCCGGCTACTGGCTTTCAGGCTTTCAGCCTGAGGGGAACCCCGCTCCCTTGCGGTCGGGGTTCCAGGGGCTTTGGCGCTTTGACGCTCGGCTTCTTTTTCGTCCGCGATGGCCGCGAGGTCGTGCTCGTCCAATGGCTTGACATACACCGCTTCGTCCGCTTCGAGTTTCTCTGAGGCGTTGACCACCTTGCCCTCCTCGTCGAGGGTCATGTCCATCTCCTGTGTCTTGCGCTCGGCGGTTTTCATCAACGCGTCGTAGAGCGCCTTCGCGTCCTCGCCGTTGATGGCGCTGACGGCCTTGGCGATCTCGCCGATATAGCGGAGGAAGATGCTGCGGCGTTCGCCCGCGGCCTTCATGCGGTCGCGGCGGTTGAGGTAGGTCTTGAGTTTTCGGCCGCAGTCCTTGAGCGCCAGTTCCATTTCCTCGCGGATCTCGTCGTAGTCGGCGACGGCTTCCTTCGATTCGCTGGTGAAAGGAACCCACACGCTCGCCATGTGGATCATCACGACCATGGGGCCGACGGGGAGCGAGCCTTTGGGCTGCTGGAGGCCGTAGTTCTTCCAGTTGGTCTCCGAGACAGCCTTGAAGGAAGAGCACGCGCTCTGCTGATAGAGCAGCGGCACGCGGTTGGCGAAGCGGAAGACCTGGGCGGGTTCGTCGCTTGGGAGACCGCCTCCGAAGGCGATGCCCGCTTCGATGACAAACGGCCGGCCGCGGTAGACGGCGGGAGGACGCGATGAGACGGCGATGAAGTTCGGTTTCAGGCCGCGCTCGAGGCCCTTGAGCATGGTCTTGACGCCGATGGGTGAGAGGCAGTTGGTCGGCGGGGCCATGACCTTTGCTTCTTGCAGGGCTTTGTAGAGTTTTTCCGCTTCGCCGTGGGAGATTTTTTTGGGGCTGTAGCGCGTGGAGAGGGCGACGGATTCGCAGATGGATTTCGCGACGCCGGGTCCGACGCGGCAGAACTCTTCGGTGAAGAAGGCGCTGAGCGTGCCGTGCTCGGTGCGTTCGAGCATGCCGATGAGGGTGCCGAGTTCGATGCCGTGGGGGTGGGGCTTGATCTCTTCGGGTTGGACGGGGAGTTCGGCGACGGAGCGGTCGAAGATCTGCTTGCGTCCTTCGGGATACTGCGAGGTGGGTGGCGTGATGTAGGTGAAGCGCGTGTGCGGGTTGGCGATGGCGGTGAGTTCGACGTATTCGTCGACGGAGCGGGCGCCGGTGAAGTACTTGCCGGAGAGTTCGATCTCGACGCGGGTGCCGGTGTTGGTGGAAGAAGAAGCAGAAGAAGGGGTAGACACGGGTTGCAAACCCGTGCCACGAGAGGGGGTGGAGGGAGTAGTTCGGAAGAGGGCGTCGTCTTCGGGGTGCTCGGTTTCGGAGACGACATCGGCGCGGTTCTTCGAGGTGTCCATTTTGAGGACGACCTCGTGGGCGGGCTTTTTCGGGTGTGTTTTCGAGATGATGAGGACGGGCTTGCCGGTGGTGATGAGGCCGTACATTCCGGCGGCCGAGATGCCGATGCCCTGCTGTCCGCGGGACATTTTGAGTCGGTGGAACTTCGAGCCGTAGAGGAGTTTGCCGAAGATGTTCTCGATCTGCTTGCGGACGATTCCCGGGCCGTTGTCCTGGATGATGACGCGGAAGCGTTCGTCGGCGGCGGGCTTGCGGCCGGAATCGTCCTGCGGCTTGCGGCTTGCGGCCTGCGAATCAGGAACCAGCCGGATCTCGATGAGGATGTCTGGGAGGATGCCCGCTTCCTCGCAGGCGTCGAGCGAGTTGTCCACGGCCTCCTTCACCGTGGTGAGGAGCGCCTTTCGCGGATTGTCGAAGCCGAGCAGGTGGCGGTTCTTGGCGAAGAACTCCGAGACGGAGATCTCGCGCTGCTTCGTCGCCATGGTCTCGGCGGTGACGCGCGGGGCCTTCGACTTCTTCGCGGGTGCTTCGGGTGGTTCCAAGGTCGCGGATTCTGGCATTCGGTCGCCCTCCATGGCGGTCCAAATTGCGGCACGAAATGAGAGACGCGGACGAGTGTAGCACGCGATGGCGGCGTCGGGTCGGGGGAGTGTTTCGGTCAATTTTCGGGATTCGGCGAACCCGATTGTTGAGGTCGGGCGTACAAGTCAGAGTCGGGTCGATCGGCGCGCTCGACGGCTTCTCTGTATCGTTGGGCCACGCCGGATGTCACGAACACTTTGCATGGAGTCGCCGCTGCATGAGCAAAAAGCGTCGATTGATCGTCGTTTCCAACCGGCTTCCCGTGACGCGCGTCGGCTCGGGGGCGGGGACGAGGTGGCAGACGAGCGCGGGCGGACTTGTGACCGCCATGGTGCCGATCCTGCGTCGGCGGGGCGGGTGCTGGGTTGGGTGGCCCGGCGGAACAGGGCGGGCGCCACGGACCATTGAACACGATGAGATGCGGTTGCACGGCGTGCGGTTGTCGTCGAGCGATCTGGCCGGGTTTTATCACGGGTTTTCCAATCGGACGCTGTGGCCCTTGTTTCACGATGCGATCCGCACGCCCGAGTTCCGGCGCGAGTGGTGGAAGCCCTACGTCGAGGTGAACGAGCGGTATGCGCGGGCCGCGGCGCGGGCGTATAAGCCCGGCGATACGGTGTGGGTCCACGACTATCACCTGATGCTGGTGCCGGCGATGCTGCGCCGGCTGAAGCCCCGGGCGCGGATCGGATTTTTTCTGCACATCCCGTTCCCACCCGAGGAACTTTTTTCGTGGCTTCCCTGGCGCGATGAACTGATGGAGGGGCTGCTTGGCGCGGACGTGGTGGGTTTTCAGACTCACCTTGCGGCGCAGAACTTTTCGCGCGCGGCGCGTCAGCACACGGAGGCCGAGGGGACCGATTCGGAGTTGGAGTGGAAGGGGCGGAGCGTGACGGTGCGGGAGTTCCCGATCTCGATCGACTTCGACTGGTTCGATGAGCGGTCAAAGTTGCCCGAGACGATCGCGGACGCGGAGGAGATCCGTCGGCTGGTGGGTCGCGGCCGGAAGATCCTGCTGGCGGTCGACCGGCTGGATTACACGAAAGGGATCGACCACCGGCTGGAGGCGTACGAGTTGCTTCTGCAGAGCGGGGAGGTCAAGGTGAAGGATTGCGTGCTGATCCAGATCGCGGCGCCGTCGCGCGAGCCGGTGCGCGAGTACGCGGAGATGCGGACGCGGATCGACCGGATGATGGGGAGCCTCAACGGTGAGTTCAGCGAGCCGGGGCGGGTGGCGGTGCATTACTTCCGGCGGACGCTGACGCGTGAGGAAGTTGTGGCGTACTACCGCGCGGCGGATGTGATGGTGGTGACGCCGCTGCGCGACGGGATGAATCTTGTGGCGAAGGAGTATTGCGCGTCGCGGAGCGAGACGTCGGGGGTTCTGGTGCTGAGCGAGTTCGCGGGTGCGGCGTCCGAGTTGCGGCAGGCGCTTTTGGTGAATCCCCGTGACGCGGAGGGGATGGCCGAGGCGATGCTGGCGGGCTTGAAGATGACCAAGGGGGACGCGAAGTTTCGGATGGCGGTTCTTCGGTCGATGGTGCGTCGGCACGATGTTCACGAATGGGCGGACTCGTTTCTGGAGGCGCTGGCGGCATGAGCGCATCGTTGGAGGAAAGGCTGGAGGCGACGGCGCGGTCGGGGGTGCTGCTCGTGGCGTGCGACTTTGACGGGGTGCTGGCGCCGATCGCGTCGCGGCCTGAGCAGG
>JAGVLZ010000159.1 GCA_020054055.1 Phycisphaerales bacterium | reverse complement strand
TATCGGTGTAGATCGCGCGCAGCGCCGCCGCATCGCGCCGGAAGGCCTCGTCGAGCGACGCATCGCCCGCGAGTTCGGTGTCGATCGTGTCGAGGCGGGTCAGCGCTGCGTCGCGGCCGACCAGTTCTGCAGCGAGGGGGACCACGCGAAGTTTCTCGATGATCGTCGGCGCGGCGTTGTCGAATGTGTCGAGGACATCCTGCTGCTGCGTAAGGGCCGGCGGCTGGGAAGGGGCGGCCCACTTCATCAGATTGTTCGCCCCCATCATGTAGCGCCCGTACAACTTGAGGATGGGGCTGTCGATCTTCGCGGGATCGGGGAGCGAGGCGGGGACGGCCTTCTCCAGAAAGTTAATGCCGAAGATGAGCGAGCAGAGGAGGAAGAGCAGCGTCCACCACGGCCAGGCCCGCGGCGGTCGGGGGGCTTCAATAAGGAGATCCGGGTCAGTCATCAGAGTCGTAGAGTAGGGGAGGGAAGTTCGACCACCACGCGATGTTGAGCAGGTGAAAAGTGTGATCGGTCCAAATCCAAATCTGGATGCCTCTTCAGTCTCAGCGTGCAAGAACGACTGGATTGTTGTTGGGAAGCACTCTTATCGGGCTTGTACGACCAGATGGGACGGTTTGGGAGGTGTACGCTACAGTCCATCTGGGTCCATCTGGGTCCATCTGGCGTACTTTGATGGGATGCCTATACTTCCGCTCCCGAATCTTGGCCGACACGGACGAATTAATTGCATCCGGCTGCCGAAAATGGCAGTATCGATATCGGGAGCTGGCTATGGCGGCAGGATCGAACAACACGCTCGCGAAAGAACTGGAGACGTTCGGTCGTCTGCTTCCGTCGTTGCTTGACAGGGAAGGACATTTCGCGGTCATCTTGGGAGAAGAGCTGGTGGGCGTGTACGCCGCCTATGAAGACGCTTTGAGGAGCGGCTACACAAAGGCGGGTCCAAATATTCCGTTCTTGGTCAAGCGGATCGTTCCAAACGAGCCGCCCCAAGTTCTCAGGCGCGCGGTGACACTTTGCCCCATGTGAACGGAAAAGCGGCCCTCAGCGGCTGCACGATCCCAATCTATCTGACGGTCAGCAAGGCACACGAGGATGTGCTGAAATCAACGAAGCAGCCTGTTCCTCCGCCGTACATCGGAACAGGGTTGATCGATACCGGGGCCATGATGTCCTGTATTGATCCCCAAGTCGTCAAGAGACTTCGATTGGTTCCGACTGGTCGCATGAATGTGCTTACGCCCTCTACTGGGGCAACACCTCACGCGACCCTCAAGTACGACGTATCGATGCACATATTTGAGCCGAAATCGAACTACATGCTCAGTCGCGCGGTAGCGGTAGCGGAATCCGAGCTACAGCCTCAGGGCCTCGACGCGATCATCGGTATGGACGTTCTCAGCCATTGCCTCTTGATCGTGGATGGTACCTGCGGCGAGTTCAAGCTGGGGATCTGACATTCGCTCAATTAATCCGGCAGTTTTTGGTGCTGGCACCGATGCTGATTGACTCGATTGGGGGATGTGCTATGCTCCCCGACTCGCGTCTGGGCATCCGCTGGTGTGGTTCCCGGACGCGTCATCTTGGTTTCAGGCCCGCGACTGGTTCGACCGGCGGGCACGAAGGCGAAGTTGGGCCTTCGAGACCTGCGGTTGCTCTGAATGAGTAACAGGCGGGGTGTGGGTTGTTTGTCTGGGTTGGTGAAGGCATAGAAGCAGCAGAAGATTTCGACACGGGTTGCAAACCTGTGCCGAGAAGAAGTAGAGGATGCCATGCGACAGACGTATTTCTGCAAGAGCCACAAGCCGTATGAAGGCCGCATCTGGCGGCAGGTTGATGCCGAGGGGAAGGTGCTGGGTCGTCTTGCGGCACAGATCGCGACGGTGCTCCAGGGGAAGCATCGGCCGGATTTCACGCCGCATGTGGACATGGGCGACTTCGTGATCGTGACCAACGCGGAGAAGGTTGTTCTGACCGGCCGCAAGGCCGAGCAGGCGACGCGGACCCGCTACACCGGCTACCCCGGCGGCTTCTACTCGAAGACCCTCGGCGACATCCGCACGCAGAACCCGGAGGAGTTGATCCTCGTCGCGGTGCGGCGCATGTTGCCCAAGGGAGCGCTCGGGCGTCAGATGCTGACGAAACTCCGCGTGTTCAAGGGGTCGACGCACCCGCACGCTTCGCAGCAGCCGATCCCGCTGGAGATGGTGAAGGGGGCTTGAGGGGTCGGGGGTCGGGGTTTAGGGGCTAGGGTTTAGGGTCTCGGGTCTTAGAAAGAAGAGATGAACTGCCATGATTGAGACGACTGGATCGACGATGCTTGGAACCGCTCCCGCTCCTGCCCCCGCTCCCGCGCCGCGTGCGCCGGTGAAGCCGGATGCGCAGGGATTCTGGAAGGGGACGGGTCGGCGCAAGACCGCGGTGGCGCGCGTCCGCCTCAAACCCGGCTCGGGGGAGATCAAGATCATCATCGACCGCAAGCACACCAAGAAGGTGGACGAGTACTTCAGCGAGGTCCGCGACCGCACCGACGTCATGTCGCCGCTGAAGGTGACCGGCACTGTCGGGAAGATGGACGTGGTGGCCCGACTCAACGGCGGCGGCTACATGGGCCAGGCCCAGGCCATGCGCCTCGGCATCGCCCGGGCGCTGAAGGATTATGACCCGGCCCTCGAGCAGGCCCTCCGCGACAACGGATTCCTGACCCGCGACCCGCGCGAGGTCGAGCGTAAGAAGTACGGCCAGGCCGGCGCCCGCAAGCGCTTCCAGTTATCGAAGCGCTAATAGGCACTGGGCACTTGGCAATAGGTATTGGGTTGAGACAAGCGGCTCTTCCATTGGGGGGCCGCTTTTCATTTGGACTTCGGGCGGGCTACTGTTGTGTGGTCGATGATGAGAGACGAAGGAGGCACGGCATGGTTTCCATGAATAACCCGGACTCGGGCGAAAACCTTTCGGACCTGTTGAAGCGGGTGGTGGGGGATCGTGAGCGGATCGTGCTGAGCCGGGACGGGAAGCCCGCGGCGGCGCTGATCCCCATCGAGGACCTGGAGTGGCTCGAAGAGATCGAGGACAAGATCGACAACGAGATGGCGGATCGGGCGCTGGCGGAGGGTGGGGAGACGGTGGCGTGGGAAGTGATCAAGAAGCGGCATGGACTTTGAGGATCGTGGATGGGGTACGCGGTTCGATACAGCCGTGCTGCTGAGAGGCAGTTCGATGACCTGCCGCAGACAGCGCGACAGCGGATCGCACCCGCGATCGATGCGCTCGCGGAGCAGCCTCGTCCGCCCGGCGTCGTCAAGATGAAGGGTGGCGAGGATCGCTGGCGGATACGCGTCGGCGACTACCGAGTCGTGTATGAGATACGCGATGAAGTGCTTCTGGTGCTTGTGGTTCGGATCGGGCGCCGGAAGGATGTGTACGAGTAGAGCCGGCGTCACTTCCCCGTGAGCAGGACCACGCCGCCGAGGATCATCACGCACGCGATGGCTTTGCGCGCGGTCATGGGTTCTTGCAGGATGAGCCAGCCGAGGATCACCGCGGTGGCCGGGGCGAGGGTGAAGGCGATGGGTTTGATGCGGGAGATCTCGCCGAGGGAGAGGGCGGTGTAGAAGAAGATCATGGCGGCGGCGCCGGCGACGAGGCCCGAGCCGAGGATGAGCTTGGCGAGGGTTCCGTTGTCGGCGGTGCGCCACCAGTTGGCGGGCTCGGATTTCGTGCCGTGCATGGTGATGAAGTAGGCGATCCAGAGGATCGGCAACGCGACGGTCGATCGGATGGTAATAGCCGTGATGGGGCCGATCTGCTTCGTGTGAAGGACGGACTTGGTGAAGAGTTCGCCGATGCCCCAGCAGAGGCCGGCGGCGCACGCGAGGAGGATGGGCTTCATGGATGTCAGTGTAGATTGTGAGCAGGTGAGCGGGTGCATGGAGGTGTGGTGATGGAACTTGATTTGCGTGCGTGCGAGGTTGGGTGCTTGCAGTGTCCCTCCCCCCCGGCTTGCGCCGGACCCCCTCCCAGAGGGAGGGGGAGTTTTTTGCTCGCTGCGCTCGTGTGTTCCGTAGCGCAGGGCGCAACGATTGAGTTGGAGGTGGATGCGACGGATTTGTCGCGGAACTTGTTGCGGTCGGTGATGCGGATCGAGACTTCGCGCGAGGTTCGTGAGCGCGGCGGGGAGGTTGATCTGCGGTATGTGGTGTGGTCGCCTGGGAACCACACGCCGAGCGGGCCGGTGGAGAATGTGGTTGACCTCGTGGTGCGCGACTGCCGCGGCGGGGTCTTGGAATGGGACCGCGACCCGGAGCGGATGGAGCGGATCGTGGTGAAGGCGCCGGCGGGTTGTGAAAGGGTTGAAGTGTCGATGGGGTACATCGCGAGCCAGCCGAACTTCAACTCGCGGTCGACGGATTCGTACGGGCGGCGGAATCTCGGCGTTCTGAACTGGAACACGGCGCTGTGGTACCCCGCGGGGAAGTCCAATCAGGAAGTCTCCGTATGTGCGAGCCTGGCGCTGCCGAGCGAGTGGGCGTACGCGACTTCGTTGGAAGGCGTGGAGGATGCGGGGGCGCGGTTCGGGACGTTGCGGCAACTTGATCCGGCAAACGCCGTGACGTGGGTGACGTTCGAGGAAGCGCCGCTGGCGGAGGTGATCGATTCGCCGGTGGTCGTGGGGCGGTATCTGAAGACGTATGCGCTGGAGTTCGAGCGATTGAAGGACGTGCCGCCGCACTCGGTGAATGTCGTCGCGGCGGAAGAGAAGCAGGCGGAGGTCCCGGGCTGGCTTCTGAAGAAGATCGCGGCGTCGTGCGAGCAGGCGATGCTGATGTGCTCGGGTGGGGCCGAGGCGCAAGCGGAATCCAAACCCGCTCCACCAAAGCCGTGGTTTCCGCGCGAGCGTTTCGAGTTCCTATTGGTCGCGGATTCATCGATGGGTTTCGCGGTGGAGCACGCGGAGTCGACGCTGAGCGTCGTGGGGTCGAAGGCGTTCGCCGACGCGAAGGAACCCGATCAAGAAGAGAAGAACCCGGTGAAGGCGGGGGGCGGGGCGCTGACGGTGCTCGCGCACGAGTACTTCCATGTGTGGTGCGGGAAGTTGGCGGCGCCGGAGGGGCTGGTGCGGCCGGACTTCTCGATGCCGGCGCGAACGGAACTGTTGTGGGTGTACGAGGGGCTGACGACGTACTACGACAACGTGCTGGCGGCGCGGGGGGGGATGATCGGCGTGGAGGAATACAAGCAGGAGGTGCTCGACCTCGCGGTGGCGCTGGAGCAGCGCTCGGGGCGATTGTGGCGGAGCGTCGAGGATACGGCGGTCGCGGCGCGGCACCTGCGGAACCGCGGGCTCTACTGGTACGACAAGCGGCGCGGGCAGGAGTACTACGGCGAGGGGGCGATGTTCTGGATCGAGACGGACGCGATCATCCGGCGCGCTTCGCGCGGGGAGAGGAGTTTGGATGATTTCTGCCGCGCGTTGTTCGATGTCGAGGTGAGGTCGGTTGGGTCGCAGGCGACGTACACGCGCGCGGATGTCGTGCGGATCTTAGAGGGGCTGGATGGTTCGACGGATTGGGACGGGTTGATCCGGGCGAGGATCGAGGAGCCGGTTCCGACGCTGGACCTGTCGCCGGTGCTGGCGCTGCTGGGGTGGCGCGTGGAGTACGCGGAAGAGCCGACGAAGGAGCAGAAGAAACTGATCGATGAGACGGACGGCGTGGTGAACCTGCGGACATCGCTGGGGATGCGGCTGAACAAGGATGGAGAGGTGACGGACATCGTGCCGGGGGGGCCGGCGGATGTGGCGGGGCTGGCGTACGGGATGAAGGTGATGGCGGTGGATGGGTGGGAGTGGTCGAAGGACCGGATGAAGGATGCGGTGAAGGATTCGGTGCGCACGAAGGGAGTGGAGATGGTTGTATCGTTTGGAGGCCGCGTGGAGACGAGGCGCGTGGCGTATGACAGTGGGATGCGCGTGCCGAGGCTGGTGAGGATTGAGGGGGAGGGGGATTTGATTGGGGAGGTGGTGAGGGGGAGGTAGCGATTTGACGGCGGCGCGCGCGGAGGGGCGCGGAGCAGAGCATGAACATTAGTTATTGATTATGCGGCATGGATTGACTGGGTTCGGGGTGCGTGCGCTATAGAGTGGCCGTGTTTGAGACGGGAGTACGAAGACGTAGAACAGGTAGAGGGGTGGAGAGCAGGTCCCTCACCTCTCCCGTCCAAGGCGACGGGAGAGGGAATGATTGGATGAGCGAGCGTGTGGTGTCCCTCCCCCAGCCCCCTCCCAAGGGGAGGGGGAGTCAAGGCGAAGGAGCGTTGCGATGGCTGGATTGAATCCGTTCGACTCAAGGAAGGTTCTGAAGACATCCAAGGGTTCGTACACCTACTACGACCTGAACGTGCTGCGGGAGCAGAAGGTCGGGCATGTGGATCGGCTGCCGTATTCGATCCGGGTGTTGCTCGAGGCGATGCTGCGGAACGTGGACGGGTTCGTGGTCACGAACGATGACGTGATCGGCTTGGCGAACTGGAACGCGAAGAAGCCTGAGGCGGTCGAGGTGCCGTTCATGCCGGGGCGGGTGGTGTTGCAGGACTTCACGGGTGTGCCGTGCGTGGTGGATTTGGCGGCGATGCGGGACGCGATGAAGCGGCTGGGGGGCGATCCGAACGCGATCAATCCGCTGGTGCCGTGCGACCTGGTGATCGATCACTCGGTGCAGGTGGACTCGTTCGCGAGCGCGACTTCGCTGACGATCAACGCGCAGAAGGAGTTCGAGCGGAACAACGAGCGGTACGAGTTTCTGAAGTGGGGGCAGCAGAGCCTTGCGAACTTCCGGGTGGTGCCGCCGGCGACGGGGATCGTGCATCAGGTGAACCTCGAGTACCTGGCGAAGTGCGTGTGGGTCCGGGAGATTAATGGAGAGAAGGTGGCGTACCCGGATTCGTGCGTGGGCACGGATTCGCACACGACGATGATCAACGGTCTCGGCGTGGTGGGATGGGGCGTGGGGGGGATCGAGGCGGAGGCGGTGATGCTGGGTCAGCCGGTGTACCTGTTGACGCCTCAGGTGGTGGGGTTCCGGTTGAAGGGGAGGTTGCCGGAGGGGTCGACGGCGACGGACCTTGTTCTGACCGTCACGGAGATGCTGCGGACGAAGGGAGTGGTGGACAAGTTTGTGGAGTTCTTCGGCGAGGGGATCGCGGCGCTGAGCGTGCCGGACCGGGCAACGATCGCGAACATGGCGCCGGAGTACGGGGCGACGATCGGGTTCTTCCCGGTGGACGCGGTGACGGTGGATTTCCTGCGCTTCACGGGTCGCGATGAGGAGACGGCCGAACTCGTGGAGAAGTATTACAAGGCGCAGGGGATGTTCTGGACTCCCGGGAGCGCGGAGCCGGAGTTCACGGATGTGCTGGAGTTGGACCTTGCTTCGGTGCGGCCGAGCCTGGCGGGGCCGAAGCGGCCGCAGGACCGCGTGGAGTTGACGCGGACGAAGGCATCGTGGTTGAAGGAGTTGGCGGACTCGTTCGGAAAGAAGGCGCCGGCGGAGACGGTGAATGTGTCGCGGTGGGCGGATGAGGGGGGGAGTACGAAGGGGATGCAGGGGAACAGGGTAGGAAATGCAGGAGACGCGGGTTGCAAACCCGTGCCACTGGAGGGGGGAGAAGGAAAGAAGACGGGCGATGCGGGGTGCGATGGCGTGGCGGTGACGTTGAGGGGGAAGACGTTCGACATGCATCACGGCGACGTGGTGATCGCGGCGATCACGTCGTGTACGAACACGAGCAACCCGGACGTGATGATCGCGGCGGGGCTGGTGGCGCGGAAGGCGCGGGCGCTGGGGCTGACCGCGCGGCCGTGGGTGAAGACGAGTCTCGCGCCGGGGTCCACTGTGGTGACGGAGTACTACAACAAGGGCGGCCTGACGGCGGACCTCGAGGCGCTGGGGTTCCACACGGTGGGGTATGGGTGTACGACGTGCATCGGAAACTCCGGGCCGCTGCCGGAGGAGATCGACGCGGCGGTGAAGAGCGGCGACCTGGTCGTCGCGAGCGTGCTCTCGGGCAACCGCAACTTTGAGGGGCGCGTGCACCCGGCGGTGAAGGCGAACTACCTGGCAAGCCCGCCGCTGGTGGTGGCGTACGCGATCGCGGGGCACATGGGGATCGACCTGACGACGGAGCCGATCGGGAAGTCGAAGGATGGGCGCGACGTGTTCCTGAAGGACATCTGGCCGACGCACGCGGAGGTGCAGGCGCTGAAGAAGCAGTGCGTGACGGCGGATCAGTTCCGCGCGCAGTACGGGCAGGTGTTCACTGGGAACAAGACGTGGAACGCGGTGCCGGTGTCGAAGAGCGAGTTGTATGGATGGAGCGAGAGGAGCACATACATCCAGAACCCGCCGTACTTCGAGGGGATGCAGGCGCGGCCGTCCGGTGTGCAGGCGATCACGGGGGCGCGGTGCCTGGCGTTCGTGGGCGACAGCGTGACGACGGACCACATCTCGCCGGCGGGTGACATCGCGGAGAAGAGCCCGGCGGGTCAGTATTTGTTGTCGCTGGGAGTGCCGCGGAGTCAGTTCAACAGTTATGGATCAAGGCGCGGAAATGATCGGGTGATGACGCGGGGGACGTTCGCGAATGTGCGGGTGAAGAACAAGTTGGCAACAGAGCCCGGAGCGCAAACGACGGGTTCCGGTATCCGCGAGGGTTGGTGGACGCGGGACTTCTCGTCAAAGGGCGACGGCAAGACGATCGTGCCGATCTTCGATGCGGCGATGAACTACAAGGCCCAGACCCCCCGGAGTACGCCGCTGGTGGTGCTGGCGGGGAAGGATTACGGGATGGGCTCCTCGCGCGACTGGGCGGCGAAAGGGGTAATGCTGCTGGGGGTGAAGGCGGCGATCTCCGAGAGTTTCGAGCGCATCCACCGGTCGAACCTGGTGGGGATGGGTGTGCTGCCCTTGTGCTTCAGGAGCGGCGAGACGGCGGCGAGCCTCGGGCTGGATGGGACGGAGACGTTCGATGTGTTGCTCCCCTCGCCGCTCGGGCCGAGGTGCGCGGTGCGCGTGAAGGCGACGAAGGGGGATGGGCGAGTGATCGAGTTCGAGACGCTCTGCCGGATCGATACGCCTGTGGAGGTGACGTACTACGAGAACGGTGGGATTCTGCAGACGGTGCTGCGGAAGATGCTCAATGAGAGCCGGAAGGCTGTGGGGGTGTAGACGTGGGCTTTTTAGACTACAACCGGACTATTGTGGGATACCACGGCACAAGCCGAGCGAAGGCGGAGGCGATCGTTCGGACTCAGGCGTTCTCGCCGAGCAGGAACCGATTCGATTGGCTTGGTCACGGCGTGTATTTCTGGGAGTACGCGCCGAAGCAGGCGCTTTGGTGGGCGCAGCAGCGATACAAGGATGACGCGGCGGTTGTCGCATCGATGATTCGATTGGGGAACTGTCTCGATCTGCTCGATCCTGACAACGCCAAGTCGCTCCTTCGATTCCATGACGATCTGGAAAGTACGGCGGCGAATGAGGGCCGTGCTCTGCCGCGAAACAGCAATGTGCGAAAGTACCGAGATTGCTATGTCCTTGAGGCGTTCTACGCCGAGGCTACGCCCAGCCTCGATTGCTCGCGGGGCGTTTATGTGCCGACACCTGGCGCGGCGGGTGAATCGGGTGGCGGATATCGGCTGTGGGAGCGGAGTTGGCTCACGCTCGATTCACACATTCAGATCTGCGTGCGCCCTGAATCCGTGGCTTCGTGCATTCTCGGCACATGGCCGGTGAAGAGTGCCTAGAATGGATGGAATCGGAGGAATCGAAGCGATGGAACTCGGCATTTCAACTGGACACCAAGCGGCTGGAACGGTGCGAGCGTTTGAGCGGCTTTCGCAGGCCGAGAAGGTCAAGAGGCTCAAGGCGTCAGGTTTGTGGAAACTTCTCAAAAAGAAACCCACAAAGAAGAGCGTCGCGCGAAAGCGGAAGCCAAGCCATTGAACTCGCCCCTCTCTCACGGTCGGGGTTCGTAGAGTGGTGTCATGGACCTCGAACTCCTCAAGGTGATTCTGCAGGCACTCTCCTCTCTCGCGATCGCGGGGGGGTTGATCTTCGCCGCGGTGCAGTTCCGGCAGGCGCAGCGGGCGGCGCGGGTCTTAAACTTCACGAAGATGGTCGAGATGCAGATGCAGTTGCGGCGGATGCGGGTGGACGATCCGTCGCTGGCATCCATTTACCGACACGATGTGCAGGCGCTGAACAGCGACCGCGACATCCGCGAGTACTTCTTCAATCTGATGCAGGTGTCGGTGTTCGAGGTGGTGTGGTACGCGCACCGCGAGGGGCAGGTGGACGATGACTACTTCGATTCGTGGTCGACGCGGATGCGCGACATCGCGGCCGAGGCGAGTTTCCGCAAGGCGATGACCTCGCCCAACATGAAGATCCTGCACGACGACTTTGCGCGGCACATGGCGGAGATGCTGCGGAGCGTCCCCGAGCAGGGCGTGGCCTGAGTCAGAATCGGCGGAACGCGCCGCGGATGCGGCGGACCGGTGGTTCGCCGTCGTCGAGGAACTCGTCGAGCGGGCGGACGGGGGCGAGTTCGTTCGCTTCCATCAGCGCGCTCAGTTCGGCGGCGGTGAGCGGGAAGGGAGGGCCGTCGATCGACTCCGCGGGAACGCTCGGGTCTCTGCCGCGGGAGACGGCGAGCAGGATCCCGCCTCGTGGGGACAGGAGCGAAGACATCCCGGCGGCGAGCGCGGGGCGGAACTCGGGGGGCATCGCCTGGAGCGTGTGGACTTCGATGACGAGGTCGAAGCGGTGACGCATGCGCGATGGGAGGTTGAAGAGGTCGCCTTGAATGAAGATCTCGGCGTGGTCCGGGTGGCGCTGCTTGGCCCAGTCGATTGCGGCGTGCGAGCAATCGAAGGCGACGGCGTCGTACCCGCGTTCGACGAGGGCGACCGCAT
>JAGVLZ010000196.1 GCA_020054055.1 Phycisphaerales bacterium | reverse complement strand
TGCCCTTGATTCTGTTCCCGATGCTTGGGGTGATGAGCGGGAAGGAGTCCGCCGCGCCGTATGCGGACCGGATCATTTTCCTTTACCTCGGGGGTTTCTTTCTGGCGCTGGGGATGGAGCGATGGGGGCTGCACAAGCGGATCGCGCTGTCGACGCTTCTCGTGATCGGGACGAAACCCTCGCGGCTGATCGGCGGGGTGATGCTCGTGACGGGTGCCATCAGCATGTGGGTGGGCAACACCGCGACGGCGATGATGATGCTGCCTATCGCGACGAGCCTGATCGACCGGATGGAGCAGAGCACGGGGCGGCCGGCGAAGAGTTTTTCGCTGTGCCTCCTGCTGGGGATCGCGTATGCGGCGAGCATCGGCGGTGTGGGGACGCCGATCGGCACGCCGCCCAACGCGATCATGCTCGCGTTTGTCGAGAGGCAGTATGGCGTGCGGATCGGATTTTTCGAGTGGGCGATGGTGGGCGTGCCCTTCGCGCTGGCGTTGTTGTTCGTCGCGTGGTTGTACCTCACCCGCGTGGCGCATCCGATCGAGGAGCGAGAGTTGCCTGGCGGGCGCGAACTGATCCGGCGCGACCTGGCGGCGCTGGGGCCCATGAGCGGGCCGGAGCGTTCGGTGATGGTGGTTTTCTTTCTCACGGTTCTTGGGTGGATGGGTCGCGAGCCCATGGCGCGGCTGATCCCCTCGACGAAGGAATGGCTGACGGGGCGGATCGACGACACGACGGTGGCGCTGATCGGCGGGCTGCTCCTCTTTGTGATCCCGGCGGACCTGAAGCGCGGACGGTTTGTCATGGACTGGTCCGTGGCGGCGCGCGTGCCGTGGGAGGTGCTGCTCCTGTTCGGCGGCGGGTTGAGCCTCGCCGCCGGGGTGCAGACCAGCGGCCTGGCGGATGTCATTGCCGGCGGGCTCGGCATCACCGACTCCATGCCGACGGCGCTGACATTGCTTCTGCTCCTGACATTGGCGGTCTTTCTTTCTGAAGTCACGAGCAACACGGCGCAGGCGAACTTGTTCATGCCGATCCTCGCGGGGATCGCGCTGGCGTCGGGGATCGAGCCGCTCTCGATTCTTTGGCCATGCACGCTCGCGTTTTCGTGTGCGTTCATGATGCCGATGGGGACGCCGCCCAACGCGATCGTGTTCGGGACGGGTCGGGTCACGATGCGTCAGATGGCGCGGGCGGGCTTGGGGTTGAATCTGGCGGGAATCGTGCTGATCGTGATCGCGGCGTATGCGCTGGTGCCGTGGGCGATCTCAGGCGTGGCCCGGCGGTGAACAGATTCCTCGCGGAGTGGCTTGGCCCGATAGTGCGTCGTCCGCGTCCGGGCGCGCGGGTTGGTGGCTTGTGGCTGCCCATCTTCTCTGCGGGGTACTTTTTTTCGTGTGCGGGCGGTTTTCGTGCGCCTGGGGGTCAAACGTGCGATATGGTTGGTGTTGCCGAGCCGGGGGTTGGGTATGCTCGCACGACCACCTAAGGGTTTGATCTTTCCATGCACCACCTGAAGCCGTTGTCGAATGTTCTTTCTTTCGTTGCGATCTTTGCGATCTCGGGGAGCGCGTCGGCGCAGTACGAGCCGCCAGCGGGTTTTTACGCCAGCGCGACGGGGACGGGCGCGGTGCTGCGCGGTCAGTTGCGCGCGATCACGGGCAGGAACTACTGGGTGCCGGGCTCGGCGTCGCACCTGATGCGGTCGTACGACAGCGCGCGGCAGTCGCTGGCGATTCTGCATCGCGATCCGAATGATCCGGCGCGGTTGATCAATATCTACAGCGGGGTCTCGACGCTGGCGGCGTGGGACGCGGGGGTGACGTGGAACCGCGAGCACACCTGGCCCGACAGCCGTGGGCTTGCCGGCGGCGGGCCGGACTACACCGACCTGCACCAGTTGCGTCCCTGCAACCCGTCGGTGAACTCTTCGCGGAATAACGACCCCTACGGCCTCGGCGGCGGCTCGTGGTGGGACCCGCAGCCCTCGACCAACTCATATTTCACCGGCGTCGGCAACGGTGCGTTCGTCCCCGGCACCAACGACCGCGGCGAGATGGCCCGCGCGATGATGTACATGGACGTTCGCTACGACGGGACCGATGCGAGCACGACGGACCTCGTCCTTGTCAACGGGTTTCCCAGCGGGAATCAGATGGGGGACCTGGCGCTGCTGCTCGCATGGCACTTCGAGGACCCGGTCCGCGATGTCGAGCGGCTTCGCAACTTCCTGGTGTTCGACAATGTGGCGAACCCCTCGTACTATCAGGGAAACCGCAACCCGTTCGTGGATCGGCCCGAGTTTGTGTGGGCGATCTTCGGGACCGGGCCGAATGATTCGACGCTGCACGTTGGCGGCGCGCCTGCGGGTGATGGATCGTCGAGCGCTATCGCCAACTTTCGCGTGATTCAAGGGGCGTCGGCATCGCCCCAGATGGTGACGTTGAGCAAATCCGGGACGACGCCCACCACATTCAACGTCTCCTTTACAGGCTCATTCTCCGTCTTGGGCGCGAGCGCCGGCCGCGCGTTCGCCTACGGCCCGCAGTCCACTTCCTTCACCATCGCGCCGCTCTCGACGGCGACGGTCGGCAACTTCGCGGGCGCGGTGACGATTGACAACACGGACCTGACCTCCGCCGGCGCTGGTGACGGCAGCGCCGACGCAAACGATGCGATCACGCTGGCCAGCGACGTGCTCTCTCCCAGCAATCCCTCGCTCGACGGCGTGATGGATGTAGATATCGGTACGGTGAGTTCGATGCTCGCGCCGGATTCGGGTGTGCAGGCGATCGCCGTTGCTGTTCACAACTTCGGCTTCTCATCCACCCGCGCGCTCATGGATATCGACGCGCTCTCCGGCGGTTCGTCGCCCTTCTCCATCGTCGGCGGAACGACGACCGGGATCGGCGCCTCACCCTCGAACGTGACCTTCTCGTTCGACACTGCGGGGGCATCGTCCGGCCTGCACACGGCGACGTTCATGATCGACACGAGCGATGAGAACATCCCGGGCGAGACGCTGGATATGATCGCGGTGGTGTGGGAGGTGACCGTTCAGGCGCCGCCGCCGAGTTGCGATGGGGATGCGAATGGCGACTTGATCGTCGATTTCGGCGACATCACGGCGGTGCTGGCGAACTGGGGCGACACGCCTGGCCCCGGCGGTCCCGGCGACGCGGACGGCAACGGGGCGGTCGATTTCGGGGATATCACGTCGGTGCTGGCGCGGTGGGGCAATGACTGCCGGTGATGCCTCGGCCTATGGCCCATGGCCTATGGGCAGGTCGACTGCCATGAGGCCAGGACGGCGGTGATGTCCTCGAAGTTCACAGAGGCGTCGCCGTTGGCGTCTCCCGCGCAGGGGGGTGCGCATGGTGTTGGTCGGATGAGGATGCGGTACTTGCGAACGGGACGGGGGGAGTCGGGGACCCACCCTGCGAACGGGGATGTGCCGCCGGGGCCGTCCGGTCCTGAGACCTGAGTTGGGCCGGGGTTGTTGTTGAAGTTGAAGAGCGGGAGTCCGCCCGGGGCGACCGGGGCGACATCGCCGAACGAGACGGCGAGGAGGTAGCGTCCCGGATTGACGATGCGCGAACCGGTGCCGTCGGTGGCGACCGGGAGGAGTCGCGATCGGTTGTTCAGGGATGTGATGTCGTTGTTGGCGAGCAGGCCGCGCTTGTCGGTGCGGAAGAGCCAGAGCGCGGTGTCGAAGTTGGTCGATCCGGTGCGTTCGCCCTCGACTTCGAGTGTGACGGTGAAAGTCTGGTCGTAGGTTGTGGCGATGAACTCTTCGTTGGTCTCGATGAGGATGTCGTAGACATCGGCGACGTCCGGGCCGCCGTCGGAGTCGTTCCCGCCCGGTGGTCCGCGCTCGAGGCCGTCAAGGGGCAACTCTCCCAGCACTCCGGCGATCGACTGGGGCTGGACGGGGAAGCCGATCAGTTGGGGTGTGGTTTTTCCGGCGTCGCCCATCTCGGTCCAATCCGGGCCCGCGCTGGCGGCGGAGACGAGCATCGCGGACAATCCGAAGTTCAACACAGTTTGCCTGCGCATCATCTATTCCTTGCGGAGCGTGGCGGCGATCGCTCTGAGGTTGACAGCCGGACGGGGGACATGAACGGCCGCGCTCGCTCCTGAAAGAACATATGCGCAATTGAGCGTCGATCCAGTGTGGATTGGGCGCAAACCGTTAAAGGTTTGGAGAGAATGGAGAATCCGGGGGCTTTTGGTTCGCGCGGCGATCAGTCGCAGGCAATGCCCCAGCCCTGGAGGACGGCGGTGATGTCGGCAAAGTCAACGATGCCCGTTCCGTTGGCGTCCCCGGTGCCCGTGGATGGGAGGTAGTTCGACCCCCAGTTCGTGAGGACGGCGCTGATGTCCGCGAAGTTCACGGTGCCCGAGGCGTCGGCATCGCCCTCGCAGGGCGGTGCGGCGGGGCTTCCCTCGATCATGAACGGGAGTTCCTGCGGGAAGTCGGGGGCCGGAGCGGGTTTGCCCGGATCGATGATGTTCGACCACTGGGCGATGCCCGAGACGGGCTTGAACTGGATGGCGTTTGCTCCCGCCGGGCCGCGTGAGCCGAGGATGGTTGTCGTGGGGGAAAATGCGGAGGCTTCCGGGTCCGCCATTGTTGCTTGCCAATCGATCCAGTACCACGCCGGGTCGAGCGTGAGGTTTGGCGTGGTGAGCCGCAGGCTCCAGAGTTGGCGTGTGGTGGTGGGAGGCGAGGCGGGGAGGGTGACGCTGTTGAAGATTCGATAAAGGGGGAGTGGAGATGCGGTGAAGAGGGCGCCGGATGCGGTGCTGTCCCAGACGATCTGGCTGCCGAGGGTTGCGGGATTGCCCGACCAGATGCGTAGGTGGAGGTTGTCGAACTCCGCCTGGCCTCCTGATGTGTAGGCGAAGAGGGTGACGGCGGAGATTTTCCAGCCGTAGGCGTATCCTGTGACGACGAAGTCATCGGCGAGCCTGAAGGCTTCCGGCGTTCCGCTCGCGTGTGCGCTGAGCCCCGCGAGGGCGTTGGAAGCGCCGTCGATGCTTTGCAGTTCGCTCCACGACGCTGCGGGAGGCG
>JAGVLZ010000127.1 GCA_020054055.1 Phycisphaerales bacterium | reverse complement strand
GGAGCCGGTGGTGGAGTAGCGGTTGTGGCCGATCGCCCCGCCGGGCGCGCCGATGTTCCGCGTGCGGGTGTTGGCGTGGGCGTCGAGCGATTGGATGGCGGCGGGATCGAAGACCTGCGAGACGAGGCCCATGTTGACGTGACGGCGGAGCGACAGGCCGTCGGTCACGGCGATGCCCGCGGATTCCTGCCCACGATGCTGGAGCGCGAGCAAACCGGCGTAGGCGAGGTGCGCGGGATTCGTCGCTCCCCAGAGCGCGAAGACGCCGCACTTTTCTCCCCAGGCGCGGCGGCGAGCGGTCATCACAGGCAGCGAGAACATCGCGGGATTGTGCGATCGGCTCTTCAAGGTGACATCATAGCCGGTGCCTCTCGCTGCTCCAGCGGGATGCCCTCAGCCGCGCCGCACCGCTCAGTCCTCTTCCTCGACCTCCGCGTGCTCCTCGGCCGGCGGCCGGTCACCGAAGATCGACGAACCGATCCGAACGAGGTTCGCGCCGCAGTCGATCGCCACCTCAAAGTCGTGCGACATCCCCATCGAGAGGATATTGAAACCCGCGCCGCCGACCCCGCGGCGCCGGATGTCCTCGAAGAGTTCGCGCAGCCGCTCGAAGTGCGGCCGCGCCGCCTCCGGGTTCTCGGAATACGGCGCCATCGTCATCAACCCGCGCACGCGCAGGTGGACCATCGTGTCGATCTGCTCCGCGAGGTGCGCCGCCGCCGCCACCGCGCAGCCGAACTTCGTCTTTTCCTCGGCGCAGTTCACCTGCACCAGCACCTCGACCGGATCGTCCCGCTTGAACGCCGCGGCCTGGACCTCCTCGACCAGCCTCAACGAATCGACCGACTGGATCAGCCGGCACACGCCGATGAGTTTCTTCACCTTGTTCCGCTGGAGGTGACCGATCATGTGCCAACGCACATCCGGGGGGGGCGGCGCGGACGCCCCCGCCCCGACACTCGGCAGCGTCCGCCTCCGATGCATCGCCTCGTCGATCATCGCCGCCCGCTGCACCAGTTGCTGCACGCGGCTCTCGCCGAAATCGTTGTGCCCCAACGCGACCAACTCGCGCACCTGCTCGAGGTCCGCGTACTTCGACACGGCCACCGCGAGCACCGAAGTTGGCGAGCGCCCCGCGCGCGTCGCCGCCGTCGCGATCCGCTCCTTCACCTCCCGGTATCGCTCCGCGATGCTGCTTGCCATATCCGTCCGTGGCTCGGTGTACATTGATCTCTTCCCCGGGGGCGTGGGGCCGGTGTGCGACGCCGCGACAGGATACGGGCGGGAGCGTTCCGGGTCGAGCGCCGCAAAGCATTTTTCATACCAAGCGAGGATCATCATGGCCAACGAAAACTTGAAACCACGAGACACCCCGATCAAGTCGGGCGACTCCGCCCCGGACTTCGTCCTCCCCGACCAGAACCGGGCCGATTGGAAACTCTCCGACGCGGTGAAGAAGGGCGATGTCGTCCTCTGCTTCTACCCACTCGACTTCTCGCCCACCTGCCAGATCGAGATGAAGTGCGTCACCGACGACTTCGCCCGGTACGCCGCCAAGGGCGCCCAGGTCGTGGGAATCTCCTGCGACAGTTTCTACGCCCACAAAGCCTGGGCCGAACAACTTGGCCTCAAGCAACCCCTCCTCGCGGACCTGCACCGCGCCGTGTGCAAGGCCTACGGCATCTACTTCGCCCCGCTCAACGTCGCCGGCCGCGCGACGATCATCATCGGCAAGGACCCCTCCGGCAACGGCCGAGTCAAATGGGTCCAGGCCCGCGAACTCAAGGACGCCATGAAAGCCGAAGACGTCCTCGCCGCCATCTCATAATCACAGAAGGAATGAAGGGTGCCACTGCCAGCGCAGTCGGCCGTGGCGGGACGCACATGGCGCCCGCTCGCAATCGACCTCACTTCCTCGCCTCCGGCGCAAGCCACGCCAAAAACTCAACATTCCCCCTCGCATTCCTCTTCCCCGCGCCGCCCACCACCGGCGAGCGCGTCACGCCTTTCACTTCAACCCCAAGCCCAGGCAACTCCGCGACGACCCGCTCCAGAACAACCGCCGCATCCGATTCCTCCAGCACGCCTTCGCGCACGCGCTCCTTCTCCGGCCCGTGCGTCGCCTCGTAGTGAGGCTTGATCAGCGTCACAATCCGCCCACCCGGCCGAAGCCATTTCAGCGCCGCCGCGACGCACAACCGTTGAGGCGTCCACGCCATGTCGATCACCACCAGATCGACGCCCCCCTCGGGCCCATCCGCGTGCAGCGCGTTCGTCCGCTCCATCACCACCACCCGCGCATCGTTCCGCAGCGTCCATGCCAGTGTGCCGTAACCCGTATCGACCGCGAACACCCTCGCCGCGCCCGCCTTCAGCAAACAATCGGTAAACCCGCCCACGTTGCACCCGAAGTCCGCGCACGCCATTCCGCTCACATCAACGCCGAACTCGTCCAGCGCGTGCCGCAACTTCAACCCGCCCCGGCCGACGAAGGGCTGCTCGGGGGAAGGGCTCACCACGGAAACACGGAGGGCACGGAGAAGAGAGGTGCCGGATGAGAAGAGAAAAGCGGTGTTGCCGAGAAACGAGTCTCGAAATCTTCGGGATCATCGGACTCGCTGCCTTCGACCCAGTGCATTCGTCTCTGCCTCCGCGTGAGCCATTCACACCGCCGGCACGCCCACCACCGCGATCCCCAGCCGATCCGCGAGCGCCAGCGTCTGGGCCTTGTCCACGATGATCACGTCGCCCGCCGCCAGCGCCAGCACGGCACCCTT
>JAGVLZ010000103.1 GCA_020054055.1 Phycisphaerales bacterium | reverse complement strand
GAACTGGCCCGTGCCGGTCGAGCCGCCCAGCACGCGGATGACGTAGGCGATCTTCGCCCCCGAGTTGTCCGCCACGTCGCATCTTGTTTCTGCTTGGAGCATGATTCGCGGTCCTTAGAGTTCGGGGGCGCGCTCGACGACGCGCACCAACTTCCAGTTCTTGGTCTTGCTGATCGGGCGGCACTGCGCGATCTCCACGCGGTCGCCCAGTTTCGATTCGTTCCGCTCGTCGTGGACGTGCAGGATCGTCCGGTTGGCGACGTACTTGCCGTACTTCGGGTGCGGCGCGGAGAAGCGGACCGTGACCCGGCGGGTCTTGTCGCGCTTGTCGGACTCGACCACGCCGATCTGGGTGGCGGTGGCCTTTTTCTTGGTCGGCTTGGCCGACTCGGTCGCCTTTTTCTGAACCTGAGCGCTCATCACTTGGTTCCACCCTTCTTCATCAGCCGCGCCTTCTGCTCCGTGAGGAGGCGCGCCACGTCGCGGCGCACCTTGCCGAACCTGGTCGGGTCCTCGATCTTCTCGGTCGTCGCCTGCACGCGCAGGTCATAGAGGTTGCGGCGGAGTTTCGTCAACTCCGCGTCGATCTCCTCGCCGTTCAACTTGTGTACTTCGATGGCCTTCATTGATTCGTTCCTTGGACTGTTTCCTTCGAGAGATCAGACTTCGAGGCGACGCCCCACGAACCGCGTCTTCACGGGCAACTTGATCGCCACGCGGGTGAACGCACGCTTGGCCACGTCGACCGACACCCCCGCCACCTCGAAGATGACGGTGCCGGCCTTCACGCGCGCGGCCCAGTATTCAACGTCCGCCTTGCCCGTGCCCATCCGCGTTTCCAGCGGCTTCTTCGAGATGGGCTTGTTCGGGAAGACGCGGATGTAGAGTTTTCCCTGACGCTTCAGGAAGTGCTGGCAGGCGACGCGCCCCGCTTCGAGTTGGCGGGCGGTGACCCAGAACCCCTCGGTCGCCTGGAGGCCGAAGTCGCCGAAGGCAACGTAGTTGCCCTTGGTCGCCTTGCGGTCGCGGACGCGGCGCATCTCCTTGCGGTACTTCACTCGTTTGGGCATCAACTTCATGGGAAACGATCCTTACGGGGGGTGGCCTGAATGCGGAGTCGTCAACAAATCCTGTCGTGCGTGCTTACTGGGAGTCCTCAAGAAGATCGCCGAGACGGCGAATCTCCGCGTTGCGTGCTTCTTCTTCCATCGCGCCGATGGCGTCCACGAACGCCACGATCGAAGCGTAGCCCATCGTCGTCAGTGCATCCTGCATTGCCGTCACTGCTTCCGACGAAGTCATGTCGGCGTCGAGCCCCATCGTCGTAAAACCATCGTGGTTTCCGGCCGCAAAGGAAGACCCCCCGGTGCAGTTCGGACAGTACTCGACCAGTCCGAAGAAAGTCAATACCTCGGTAACGTCGGCAAAGTCCACATCACCATCGCGATCGGCGTCGCCTTGAATGTGGCACGACGTGAGGCCGAAGTTGGTCAGAACCGAGGTCACATCCGCGAAGTTGACGCACCCGTTGTCGTTGGCGTCTCCATCCTGATCCTCGTTGGTGATGCAAACGAAATACTCCATCGATGCATAGTCGAGTACCGGCGGGTTTGCTCCGCTCGGGAGTTCGCAACGAAGCACGTTCTCTCCCGAACCCTCTTTGCCTTCATCGATTTCTTTTGGTTCAATCCTGTAATGGAACCCGCGCAACAATCGCTCGCCGACAATCATCGAGTTGTTTGGATCATTCGGCTTCAAAGTAACGATGGTGTGATTGTTGGGATCACGCTCTTGCACGAAGCACGACGTGATGTCGACTTCGGTGGCGTCCTCGGCCGCACGGCGCCACACCGTGTAAGGCGGATCACCCAGAGAGTCCCATGTCACCGGACCATAGTGCCGCTTTTCAATCGGATTGCTCTCGCTCGGCACGCCGGTGCCGCTCACCATGATCGGCTGACCGGCGACCAACTCGGCAGGGAAGGAGTCTTTGCGATGGAGATTGAACCGATTCTCACCAACCGCGCCGCCACCCAGCGAAAGCGAAGCGTTGTCGTAATGCGGTTGCATCGTCAAAACGGTTCCGGTCGATCCGCCGACCTTTACGCTACCAAGCCATTGGCCGGAGGCGTTCCCTGCGTTGATGATGACTTGCCCCGGAAGACCGGGGTTGCCGGAAGAACCCGTTGTAATTGACCCGCCCATGCTGAGGGAGCCGTTGATGATGAGCGTCCCGGTGAGTGAGCCGCCGACATTGAAGGAGCCTGCGATGGAACCCCCAACGGTGCAAGTGCCCATGTGGTTTCCGGTGATCTGAAGTGTCTTAGTCGCGGGGATGTCCAACGCGACAGCCACAGTCGAGGCAGAAGATGTAGAGGCGATTGTGCCCGAAACACCTAGCGTACCGCCGAATGTGACATTGGATGTGACATTCCCGAGCGAGAATGTGCCGCTTGAGTATCCCGCGGTGAAGATGACAGGTTGGCTGATCGTGCCGAGAAGGCTCACATTGGCCGAGGTGCTGCCGGCCACGGTGAATGGCTTGAGGACATCGCCACTAACCGTGACAGGGGCGAGAAGGTTGCCCGCGATGGACACGCCAGTGCCGGTGGAGCCGATGGCCGCCGCGGACAGCGAGCCGGAAAAATTGCCCGTTGCCGTCGTTGTAAGAGTCTGCAACTGACCCGAGCCGCTGTTGAACTTCGCGTCGATGTTGGCGTTGATTGAGGGAGCATCAACTCGCGCAATTCCGTTCTTGGCTCGGATGGTCATCGGCGAGCCGGTGGCAGGCCCGATGCCGATCCCCGAGTTGATTCTGGTGGCAATCGAACCAAGGTCCGCCATCACTGAGCCGAGCAAACGAGCGTTGGTGACCGTAACCCGCCCGATGTTGCCATTGGTTGCCTGGACACCGGCCGAAAAATCCATTTCCGATACCCCACCATTCCAGTTGACAACCTCCACCACATCAATGCTTGTTCCGATTACAAGTCCCGTAAGCCGCGGAGCCCTCACGGTGCCGATCGCGCCGGAAGCATTGACGCCGCCGATACTGTTTCGCGCATCGATACGAACAACTGTCGCAGCGCTCACGGACGCGACCGAAGCGGTCGATCGTATTTGAACCGTGCCGCCCGACGCGTTGACGTTGCCAATCGCCCCACCTCCTGCGATTGTCAAGGGGGCGTTCGGGTTCGTAAAGGGATCCGTTGAAGCACCAACGAGCAGCGTAATGCTGGAACCGCTCACAGTGATATTGCCGATTGGTTGAGTGTTATCAACAGCCCAGACTCGATAGGTCGTTCCAGCATTGCCTGAAAATGTAACATTCGACCCGTACGCCAACCCTGGCTGGGACGTAGCACCTGTACACCCTCCGCCTCGGTTCGGAAAACCTGACACGGGTGCCCAACCGTCTCCGAATGACGGATTGCCTGGACAAAGGTCCGACGCAGTATGGAACTCAACATAAATGCCTGTGAATTGTCCGAAGACAGGCTGGGTAATAGCCAGAAGGATGCCGATCATCACCGCAACAAACAATCGAACGCCAATCATTGTCTTGTCCTTGTTTTGATGAAACATGCGGCGCCGAGCACCACAAGCGATAGACCGATCGGTCCTGGTACATTTGACGTTGCAATCCGCAGCCCGATTGGCGCTCCACGAACCATGTTGCCTTGACCGACCCATCCCAATCGTTCCAAGAGGGCCTCATCTTCCGGGAAACTAGTCAGGCCATTACGAGTCCCCGCGAAAGCCCGGTCGAACTCGTAGGCGTCCTCGATACCCTCGTATCGGCTACCGCTTGTATCCAGTAAGCCCCATGGACTTTGCAAGTCTGGATATGAGCCGACTGGAATGTATAACGAATCACCGGGTGAAGGCTCCGTGTTCCATCCAGCGGATGTTTCTCCCATCCCGGGTGGTCCCGGGATAGGAAGACGCGTCAGGCGATTGAGGTAGGGCCACCATCCTTCTTCGCCGGGTCCGAACCGGTTGGGATCATAGAAACTGCCGACGGCCCATTCGTCGTATGTCGGTACCCAGAACCGGGCATCGGCACTCCGAGTGACAGTAAGCCAAGTCTGTGGGTCAAGGTGGTTCCATTGACGCAGGTCGTACGCGCCGTTCAGCAACGAATCGATGGTCGGCGCGCGGTCGTTGTGAAGCCAGTTGGAGTACATCACCGAGCCGATCCAGCCGATGCCGTCAACTGGAAGAGCCGCGCCGAGTTCGGTCACTTGGAAGGCAAGCCTGCCTTGCGAGCCGAATCCGTCGCTGTACATCCCGAAACCAACCCAGCCGTCGCCGCGAAGCATGGACTCCAGCGTGTATGACCAAGGCTGATCGGCGGGTACCGCAACGTCGTCGAAGGCGTTGGGCATCTGGATCCACTGCCCTTGCGTCAGTTCCGTGCGAGCAAGACCGAAGTCCCATGATCCGCCGCCAACGGGGCGGTTGACATTCCCGAGACTCCCGGAGGCTTGAAATGGCTTGACGTTCTGCGCTTGAACGCGAACAAACTCGATTCCGTATTCATGCGACACCTGCACCCCCGCAGGCGCAGGAGGCAACGACCCCGCAAACAGCGGCGCAACAACAGCGCCCGCCGCGAAGAGTCCCAAGATGACCTGCATGAATCGTTTCATAGTGCTTGCTTGCTTCGTGCGATCTTTTACCGACGGCCACGAGCACGCGGACGCGCGCCGGCGGCGTTGCTCATCTTTTCCTCTTCCGAGAGTTCCTTGGCGTAGGGGCCCTTGTAGACCCAGACCTTGACGCCGAGCGCGCCGTAGGGAGTGAAGGCCTGAGCAAAGCCGTATTCGACGTTCGCCTGGAGGCTCGACAGGGGCATCGAGCCCATGCGCGTGTCCAGTCGGCGGCTCATCTCGGCGCCGCCCAGTCGGCCGGCGAGGAGGATGCGGCAGCCGAGCGCCCCCCCCTGCATCGCCGCCTCCGCGCGCATCTTCACGACGCGGCGGAACGACGCACGCTTCTTCAACTGCTCCGCCACCGCCTCGGCGATCAGCACCGAATCGATGTCGGGGTTCTTGATCTCGAGGATGTTGATCGAGACCTTGCGCCCCGTCATCAACTGGAGTTCCTGCGTCAGGCGATCGACCTCGGCCCCCTTGGGACCGATGACGAGGCCGGGACGCGCCGTCTTGACGATCACCTTCAACTCTTCGCGCGTGCGCTCGATGTGGATATCGGAGACGGCAGCGAACGGAGGCGTGCGGTTGAGGCGCTTATCGACGAACTCGCGGATGCGATAGTCCTCGACGAGCAACTCGCCGTAGAGCGCCTTGGGGGCGTACCAGCGGCTCTTGTGCGCCTCGGTGATGCCGACCCGGAAACCGAATGGATGAACTTTTTGTCCCATGGTTTTATCAGCCCTTCGAGGGCATCTCCTCCACGCTGACGACAATGTGGCTGGTTCTCTTGAGGATCGGGTGAGCGCGGCCGCGGTCCTTTGGCTGGAATCGCTTGATGCGCGCGGCGTTGCCGACGCGGCTTTCCGAAACATAGAGACGATCGACGGCGGCCTCGGCGGCCTCGGCGTCGGCGATCGCCGCCTTCAACGCCTTGCGCACCTGCACGGCGGCACGCTTGGGCGAAAACTGGAGCAGCGCATCCGCCTCATCGACGCGGCGGCCGCGGATGAGTTCGGTCACGAGGCCGATCTTCCGCCACGAGCCGCGGGCGAACCGGTGCGTGCTGGTGAACTGGGCCAGGTCCTTGGCCTGGAGCCCCATCGCCTGCGCCATCGCGGCGACCTCGGTGGGCTTGCAGCGCGGGTAGTCCTTGCCCGCCATCCAGTTGCGGACCTTCGACATCGCGAGGTCCGCCTGCTTGCGGCGCTGGCTCTTGGGGAGCGCGGCGGCCAACTGCTCGGGCGAAACCTTCGCTGCTTCGGCGGCCTGCGTCAGTCTCTTTGCGTTGATCTTCATGGTTCAGCCT
>JAGVLZ010000246.1 GCA_020054055.1 Phycisphaerales bacterium | reverse complement strand
CCTCGCGGGGGGCGCGATGGTCGCCGCCGCGGTCTGGCTGGCATTCGGGCTGCAAATGGGGTAATTCGTTGCCGGGCCATTCACCAGATTCCGAAACTGTAGAACTCACGCCCCCTCGCGCCGATACTGCTCGGGGCCGTTTACACCATTGAACGCCCCGCGCGAGGATCACTCATGCCGGCACTCCCCGTTGCTCCCCATCGACAGGTCCTCCCCCAGACGCGTGAGTCGATCACGCACAAGTTCAGCATCGGGAACCACGAGGGGTATCTGACCATCGGCTTCCACGAGGACGGCCGACCGGGCGAGATCTTCCTGAAGATGTCGAAGGAAGGTTCGACCATCAGCGGGATGTCGCAGGCCTTCTGCCGCGCGTTCAGCCTCACCCTCCAGCACGGCCTGTGCGTCGAGGACGCCGCGATGCGCTTCCGAGGCATGCGCTTCGAGCCGATGGGCATGACCAGCAACCCGGACATCCCCGAATGCTCCAGCATCGTGGATTACATCGCGCGGTTCTTGGAGCTGCACTTCTGCGAAGAGCGGTGAGAGGGCTGGTGCCACCAACCGTGGCGATCCATGACCCGTGCCACAGACCGTCGCTTTGGACGGTCGGTGCGGGACGGAAAGCGGACACCGACCGTGCAAGTCCACGGTCGGCGCCACTCAACGCCGTGAACCGGGTCATCGCATACGCAAACTCTCACTGCCTCAAACGGGCCCTTCGCCGCAAAGCGGCGGGCGCGTGTTGCCAGACCCCGCCGTTCGCGGTGCGGGTCTGGAAAGGGCTGCTTTTGCAGCCGCTTGTGCCCAAAGGGGCACGCGGATCGCACGAAAACGAATGATTCAGTTCACGGCATTGGGTGGCATGTTTGCTGTTCTGCGCAAGCATGTGCCTTCGAGGGGTCGCAGGGGCCCCCTCCCCTGCCCGAGCGAACCCACCTCAACCCTCACCGATTCGCCCGCCCATCGCCCCGCGCGCTGACCACAATTCCCACCACAATCCAACTTTTTCTCTACCCTTTCCCCACCAATCACTTACGCCAAATCCCCCCGCGCGCATGTCCAACTCTGAGCGCACACGCGCGGCCCCGCGTCCCTCTATGGGGGCGCGCCCATTCTTCGCGCACGCCCACGCTACCTCCTCAAGGCGGAAAACTAGTTCACCGGGCCGCACGCGGCTGGATCCCAACTTCAACGAAGGGGGAGCCGGGCACACGGGGTGATCGTAAACTGGTCACGCCCGCACGCCGCAGGTTCGCGCGCGGAGAGGCAACCCCCTCCGTCACTCGCAGACTCGTCACACGTCCCCCGCCCCCGGAATAGGACCGGCGGAGGAGGGGTGAGGCCGCACTACCATGCGGCCCATCGCCAAAGGAGCCACGCCATGCCCTCTCCACAGGAAGCCGAAGCCTCGATGATCGCCAACCTGAAGGGAAAGACCGGCAAGACTCTCGAGCAATGGGTGAAGATCGTCGCCGCGTCGAAACTCGCCAAGCACGGCGAGATCGTCACCATGCTCAAAGTTGACCACGCGATGGGCCACGGCTACGCGAACCTCGTCGCGCACAAGCATCTCAAGAGCGATGAGGGGAGCGCGGGGGACACCGCCGACCTGGTCACGGCCCAGTACGCCGGGGACAAAGCGGCGCTGAAGCCGATCTACGACGCGATCATCATGGCGGTGGGCGCATTCGGGACCGACGTCGAGATCGCGCCGAAGAACGCCTACGTCAGCCTCCGCCGAAGCAAGCAGTTCGCGATCGTGCAGCCCTCGACCAAGACGCGCGTGGATCTGGGGATCAACCTGAAGGGTCAGAAGACGACGGCGCGCCTCGAAGCCTCCGGCAGTTTCAACTCGATGGTGAGCCACCGCGTGCGGATCGAGAAGGCCGCGGGGGCCGGGGGGGTCGATAAGGAACTGATCGGCTGGCTGAAGAAGGCGTACGAGGCGGCGTGAGCGTCCGCGCGCCGGATCGCGCGATAAATCGCCAAAGCGTCGTCTGATCTCGAAACCGGCGCGCAAGTTTGCGAATTCGCAAACAATAAAAAACATCGTAAAACGCAGCAAGAATCGACTCTTGCGCGGTAAGTCATCACGTCGAGCAGATGCGATGCGGAATCGGTTGACACACTCCGCCTCGCACCACTGAACGACACGCCGATTGACTCCCGGCGTGGCCCTGAACGACTCATCTCTCTCCTCCAGCGCACCTCGGCGGGAAACCGCGTCGGGCGCTTTCACTCGGCCGCAGCGTGCGTGCCGTGCCTCGGGACTGATTACGAAATGGAGAATGTCATGAAGAACCTCACGAAGATCGCACTCGCCTCGATGGTCGCCCTCGCCGGCATGGCGTCCCCCGCACTCGCGGTGAACTACTCGCTGAACTGGCTCAACCAGAGCCCGGTCGCGCTCGGCAGCCCCGTGCCGAACAACTCGAACTACTTCTTGCCCGGCGTCGGCAACGTCAACATCACCTACAACATCCCGACGACGTTTGTCCACAATCGCGGGCAGGACAACACCTTCTTTCCCGGCAGCGTGACCTCCGGCCCGGACACCTATTCGTGGTCCACGTTCGAGACGTTTGGAGCAACATCGTTCGGCCCGGTGCCGCCGCTGGCGACATCGTGGGACATCACCTACACCTTCCCCGGCGTGCAGGCCCCCGGAACGATCGTGCTCGGCGTCCTGGGACTCGGCAGCACCACATCGTTCGGCGGCGGCGATTCCACCGCGAGCGTGCTGCAGAACGGCATGTTCCTGGGCGATTTCAACAGCGTCAACAACTACGGCCCCACGCAGTTCACCCCCGGCGCGGGAACCTTCTCTCTGAAAAACTCCCTGACGGGGGCCGGCGGCGCGAACCCCTGGTGGAACAGCGAGCTGGGACTCGTGAAGATCATGGACCCGATCTCATCGCTGACCGTTCGCTTCTCGCAACTCTCGGGCGACGGCGTCGGGCTCAATATCGCTTCGAGCTTTGTGCCGACTCCCGGCGCGGCGATGCTCGCCGGGCTTGCGGGGCTGGTCGCGGTTCGTCGCCGTCGCCCCGCGTAACTCGTTGGTCTCACTGTCACTCTCTTCACACCGATCGAACTCAGAAAGGAACTCATCATGAAGACTCGCCCGAACATCCTCGCCTCGTGCCTCGCGGTTGGAACTCTTGCCGCGTGCACCGGAGCCGCCAGCGCGGCGATCTCCGGCACTTCGGGTCAGACCACCTGGCTCGGCACGCCGCCCCTGACCTGCTCTGTCGGAACACTGAACGGAATGAATGCCTACGTCTGGGATGAGCAGCAGAACATCAATGTCGCCAATGTGTTCGTGAATATGGCGAACAACCCCGCCCCCACACCGGGATCGGCGATCCCCGGGCTCGTCTCGGGCAATGTGGACAGCCACTTCGTTCACTACGAGAACTACACCGGCGCGCCGGGCGGCGTCGGCACCGTCACGTTCCAGGATCCGATTGTCGGCGTGATCTTTCTCGCGACCGACCTCGACAACACGGATGCCTCGCTCGGCGCGGGCGGCACCGCCTACCCAACCTTCTTCCCCTTCCGCGACCTCACCTTCAACTCATCCACCTTCTCGATCAACGGCAACACCATGTCGTTCCAACTGGACACGCTGTCGCCGGTGCTGGGAGTGATGCAGATGCGTGTTCTGACGCAGGTGCCCGCGCCCGGAGCGGCGGCCTCGCTCGGACTGATCGGGCTCGCGGCGATGGGCCGCCGTCGCCGCTGAATCACCTGAAAGACCTTTGATTCCACACTTGCACACACACGAACAAACAAGAAAAGGACCACTCCAATGAAGACTCGCACCAATACCATCCTCGCTCTCGCCGCTCTGGCGATCACCACCAGCGCCGCGTCCGCCGCGATCTCCAGCGTCGGCGGGGCCACGACTTTCCTCGCCGTGAATCCCGCCGACTGCACGATCGGCCAACTCTCGGGTTTCACCGCGTTCGCCTGGGATGAGCAGCAGGGCGTGCCGACCGGCGTCTTCGGCGTCGACATGGTGAACAACCCGGGCACCAGCGCGGGGGCCATCTCGGGGAACATCGGCGGCCTTATCGACAGCCACTTCCTGCACTTTGACCCCATCCCCGGCGTGATCGGCGCTTCGGGCACCGTCACCTTCAACTCGCCGATCATCGGCGTGGACTTCCTCGCCGCGTCGATGGACAACACCGATCCCGTTTTCGGCGCGCTGGGATCGCCCAACACGCTCTATCCGACCTCCTTCCCCTTCCGCGACATCACGACCAGCCCCTCGTCGTTCTCGATCAACTCGAACGTGCTTTCCTACAACTTCAGCATCTCGCCGATCGCCGGTGTGATGCAGGTGCGTGTGTACACGCGGCATGTGCCGACGCCCGGTGCGGCGGCGGTCGCGGGGCTTGCCGGGCTGGCGGCGATTCGCAGGAAGCGCCGGGCCGTGATCTGAGATTTCAGATTTGAGATTTCAGATTCGAGATTTCAGATTTGAGATTGGAAAAGTAGGCGACTCCCCCACTTCCTCAAACGAAAAGCCCGGGCCGAATGGTCGGCCCGGGCTTTGATTTGCTCAGATGAT
>JAGVLZ010000365.1 GCA_020054055.1 Phycisphaerales bacterium | reverse complement strand
GGTCAGCAGGATGAGGGCGACGGCGGCGGCGTACTTCGGCGGACCGGTGAACCACTGCGGCTCGCTGTTCGAGGCCGCGGCGCTCACACCGACTCCGACTCAACGGGGCCGAGGGCCGTCGGAGACTTGCCCGCGCGGAGCAGGCTCGAAACCTCACCCATGCGCTTGAGCGCGGGCTTGGGTTTTCCCTCGGCGTTGATGATGCCGCCGAGGCGCATCTCGGGGGTCATGTCGGTGTCCCAGAGCATCTGCCAGCAGACCGAATGGACATAGGGTTTCGCGGCGGCCATCGAGAGCGCCTGGGTCAACCATTCCGCCTGCGAAGCCGGGCTGAACGGAGTTCGCCAGTGCCCCGGGTCGGCGTACAACTCCGCATACTTCACCGACGGGTGCGGCATCTTGCACGGGCCGGTCGGCGCGCCGACCGCCGTAACGTGGATCGGCTTGTCGTAGGACGCCAGCACGTCGAGGATCGCGGACATCTGCATCAGGTCGCGGGCCGCGTGCCCCGGCTCCGCGTCGCCCATCTGCAACCGCACCGCGAATCCATCGAACGAGATCCCCGATTCCTTCACGATCCCCGCGTAGAGCACGGGGGCGAGCGCGCGGTCGATGTGCGTCGTGTGCTCGCCGAAGGGATGGCTGATCTCGATGAGCATCGTGGCCTGCGGCTGGAGTTTCCGCACCGTGAGCACCGCGAGGCGCGTCAGGTCAACCATCTCCTCCATTCGGAGGTTCAGTTCCATGTTCGTCTGCACGCCCGAGATCACCGTCCAGCGCGGCACGGCGCGACGGTACCGCGTCACGACGACCTTCAGGTGCTCGTAGGCGAGTTCGCGGAGCGTTTTGTAGTCATTCTCCCAGATGTGCAGCCACTTCGGCACGCCGCGCGAACTCATGTCAAGCAGCGGCCCGCCGCAGACCGGCAGTTTCGCGGTGCGCACGGCCCACTCGATCCACCGATCCGTCGCGACGAAGTTCCGCTGTCCCTCCTCGCGCTCGATGTCCGACCAGCGAACGGGGACCGAGACGAAGTCGAAGTTCCTGGCAACGATCTTCTGGAGGGGTTCCGAGAACTGGTCGGTGTGGAGCGTGCAGCCGAGCGTCGGCTTCGGCGGCGGCTCGGGCTTTTCGCCGCTCTTGTCGCTTGAGTTCGGGGTGGAGAGAGGCTTGCCGGAGGCCTTCGCCGCGAGTTCGCGCTCCGCCTGGAGCATCGTCATGCGCTCGCTCGCCTCGATCCCAAGCCAGAGCGATTCGCGCGCGAACTCGGACATGCGCGAGGCGGTTTCGAGTGTGCCGTCGTGCGGGGTCGCGATCGCCTTGGTGAAGAGTTCGCGCGCTTTCTCGAATCCCGCCATCACCGGGTGGTCGGCCGGCAACGCGACCAGCGACCACTCCTCGAACTTGTTCAGGAGGAGCATCAGGCGGTGCCGCGCCAGTTCGACGAAGAGGTTGTAGGGCTGCTCGCGGTCCGGGAGGAGGCAGGTCTGGAGCACCAGCCTCCCGTTCGGTCCGGCGTCCACCTGCACGCCGAGGGCGGCGGCGTCGGCGCTGTGTTTCTTGCAGGTGATGATCCCGTCCTCGAAGGCGATCGTGCCCGCGACGGTGAGGTCTTCCTTGCCGACGATGTGGGCATGGTGGAGCGGCATCTCCTTCGCGAGACCGCTCCGATCATGGACGGCGAATCGGATCATCACGACCCCGAGAGAGCGCGAAGCCCGGCGGACCTTCCGCCAAGGCGTCATGGGTCATTGTCGCGGGAACGGGCCGTTTGGCAAACGGGGCCGAACCGTGGGCACTGGTTCACTCTGGCGAATACCACACGGGTTGCAAACCCGTGCCACCGCCAAAGTGAGCCAGTGCCGAACCGTGCGGCGGACCCTGTATTCTGCGTCGGTGAACGCGCCGCTCCTGCACACCGATCTCCCGCTCCCAGGCCGCCGCGAGGGCAAGGTCCGCGATATCTACGTCCTGCCTCCTCAGTCGGTCGGCGGCCCGCCTCGGCTGCTCATCATCGCAACCGATCGCATCTCCGCGTTCGATGTCGTCATGCCCTCGCCCATCACCGGGAAGGGGCAACTGCTGACGGATGTCTCGCTCCGCTGGTTTCGGTTCATCGAAGAGCGCGGGCTGGCCCGAACGCACCTGCTCTCAACGGACCACACCTCCCTCGTCGGCCTCGGCTCGCCCGCGATCACCCGCGAACAGGCCGCGATACTCGAAGGGCGGATCATGATCGCCCGCAGGTGCCGCGTCGTGCCGGTCGAATGCGTCGCACGCGGCTATCTCGATGGATCCGGCTGGGTCGAATACCGGCAGACCGGCTCCGTCTGCGGCGTGAAACTGCCATCGGGACTCAAGCGCGGCGACCGCCTCCCCGAACCCATCTTCACCCCCGCGACCAAGGAAGAAGCAGGAACGCACGACGAGAACATCGACTTCGATCGTGCGTGCGACCGTGTTGGTGCGTGGCTCGAAGGCAGGGGGTCCGGCCGAACGGTGATGGAACGCCTCCGAACCATGACGCTCGCGATCTACAACGCGGCCCACGACTACGCCGCGACCCGCGGCCTCATCCTCGCCGACACCAAGTTCGAGTTCGGCTTTGCCTGCCGTGCCACCGATTCCCGGTGGGAATCGGTGCCGAGGGGCGACAATCTCCCGAACCTCGAATCAGATTTCCCCATCCTCTGCGACGAAGCCCTTACCCCCGACTCCTCGCGCTACTGGGACGCCCAGAAATGGAAGCCCGGCGGCGAGCAGTCTTCGTTCGACAAGCAGTTCCTCCGCGAATACCTCAACGGGCTCACGGCCGCGGGCAAGTGGAACAAGCAACCCCCCGCTCCGACGCTGCCGCCGGACGTGATCGAGGGGACGCGTGCCCGGTACGAAGAAGTGCGGCGTCGGCTGTTTGAATGAATGTTGCCTTCTTTTTGCTGAGATGTCTTTCTTCCCTTCAGCCCTTCGGGCTGGAGGGTGCGCCGGAATCGTGGCGCAGGCTTTCGGCGATGCTGATCTCGTGCAGGCGGACGCTCTCTTTGTCGAGTGCTTCTTTCGCTGCGTGGAAGGCGTTGGGTTCAACGCTCTTCCAATCACGCTCCGCGGCGGCGATGAGGGACGCAAGTGATTCGAGGCGGCCGCGGAGTACGGCGGCGTAGTCGGCGGGGATCGTGGCTTCCAGCTTGTTCAGGCGATCGGTGATCCACTTCACGTCGAGGCGCGAGTTGGCGATGAGGTCGACGATGCGGTGGTGGGTCATGTCTTCGCGGGCGTGGGTGAGGCTCTCTCTTTCAATGCGATCGACTTCTTCGCGGGTGAGGCCGTGGTTGGGGACGATCTGGAGGTCGGCGCGTTTGCCGGATCGCTTTTCGACGGCGGAGACGGTGAGGACGCCGCTGGCGTCGATGAGGAACTCGACCCTGAGTTGGGGGATGCCGGCGGGCATGGGGGGGATGCCGCGGAGGTGGAAGGTGCCGAGGGAGCGGCAGTCGGCGGCCATCTCGCGTTCGCCCTGGAGGATGTGGAGTTTGATGGAGGTCTGCCCGTCGATGCTGGTGGAGAACAACTCGGTGGCGCGGGCGGGGACGGTGGTGTTGCGGACGATGAGTTTGGCGACGGCGCCGCCGACGGTCTCGATGCCGAGGGAGAGGGGGATGACGTCGAGGAGGAGGGCATCGCCGCGCAGGCCCGCCATGATGGAGGCTTGGACGGCGGCGCCGAGGGCGACCACTTCGTCGGGGTTGAGGGCGATGTAGGGGGTGGTGCCGAAGAACTCTCCGACGCGGCGGCGGACGAGGGGGATGCGAGTGGAGCCTCCGACCATGATGACCTTGGAGATGTCTGTTGGGGCGAGTTTGGCATCGCGGAGGGCGCGGCGGCAGCAGTCGAGGGCGCGTTCGAGCCAGGGGGCGATGAGTTGTTCGAGTTCGGCGCGGGTGATGGTGCGGCGGTGCTGGGCGTCGAGGATGATCTCGGCGGTTTCGTTCTCGGAGAGGTGGACTTTGGCGCGCTCGGATTGGGCGCGGAGGTTTTGGAGGGAAGCAGGAGGGGTAGACACGGGTTGCAAACCCGTG
>JAGVLZ010000138.1 GCA_020054055.1 Phycisphaerales bacterium | reverse complement strand
GTGCGCGATCCACCCCTCGGAGAGCGCGGCGCTCGCGCGAAGGACCAGGCCGCCGTCCGCCGCGGGAAACGCGATTGTTCGGTACGTCCCGTTGGATGGCGCATCGTGCTCAGCGTTCGGGTTCGGCACCGGCGAACAGGCTACTCATACGGAACCCAAAGGGCTTCCGGGCGGGAGCATCCGCCTCTTCGCTCGGGGACTCGCTCAGAAGAGGCTTCCCTACGCTCGGAAACCAAGCGGAGTCGGTAGGGCCCGTCACCTGGGAGCGAAGGAGGGGAATCCCTAGGTCCACTAGACTAGAATGATTCTGAGTACTAGTCTCAATCGGAATGCGCTATTTCTGGCCCCGCAAGGACCCCCATGCTGAAACTCCCGATCTATCTCGACCACGCCGCCACGACCCCCTGCGACCCGCGCGTGGTCGAGGCGATGCTCCCCTATTTCACCGAGAAGTTCGGCAACGCCGGAAGCCGGAACCACAAGTTCGGCTGGGAGGCCGAGGCGGGCATCGACAAGGCCCGCGAGCAGGCGGCGTCACTCATCGGGGCCAATGAGAAGGAGATCATCTTCACCAGCGGCTCGACCGAAGGGAACAACCTCGCGATCAAGGGCGCGGCGGAGATGTACGAGAAGAAGCCGGCGGGCAGTCCGGGGGGCGGTCGCGGCCACATCATCACCGCGATCCACGAGCACAAGGCGGTGCTCGACCCGTGCAAGCGGCTTCAGAAGGAGGGGTTCGACGTCACCTTCCTCGAACCGCCGCGCGACGGCGTCATCACCGCCGAGGCCGTGAAGGCCGCGATGCGCGACGACACCATCCTTGTGACACTGATGTGGGCGAACAACGAACTCGGCACAATTAATGAGGTGCCGGAGATCGGCAAACTGTGCAAGAGCCGGAGCGTGCTGCTGCACACCGACGCAACGCAATGGGTCGGCAAGATGCCGACGAATGTCGAGCGCGACAACATCGACCTCCTCACCTGGTCCGGGCACAAGGTCTACGGCCCGAAGGGAGTCGGGGCGCTGTATGTGCGGCGTCGGAACCCGCGTGTGCGACTGGTCGCTCAGATCGAGGGCGGTGGGCAGGAACGCGGGTATCGCTCCGGGACGCAGAACGTGACTGGAATCGTGGGGTTCGGGGCCGCGTGCGAACTGTGCATGAGGGAGATGGACGCCGACGGGGCGCGGCTGCTCAAACTCCGGCAGAAGATGGAGACGGAACTGACGAAGGCGCTCGACGTCACGCAGATCAACGGCCACCAGGACCGGCGCCTCCCGCACATCCTGAACATCTCCTTCGGCTTCGTCGAGGGCGAGGGGCTGATGATGGCGATCAAGGAGATCGCCTGTTCTTCAGGCTCGGCGTGTACGAGCGCGAGCCTCGAGCCGTCGTATGTGCTCAAGGCGCTCGGCATCGGCGACGACCTCGCGCACTCCTCGCTCCGCCTCTCGATGGGGCGCTGGACGACCGACGAGCAGGTGGACTACGCCATCGCGAAGATCACGGAGGCGGTGAAGAAACTGCGGGTGCTCTCGCCCCTGTACGACATGCATATGGAAGGGATCGATATCAACACGATCCAGTGGGCGGCGCACTGATGGGTACACTCCACATGCATGGCAACGGCACGGCAATGGTTGGAAGAGGCCCGACGCAACCTGCACTCCGCGGTTACTCTCGCGAGCGACACGCAATGGCGCTCGGCGGTCAGTCGCGCCTACTACGCGGCGCACAACGGGGCCCATGCCGTCTTGTGTCACCTGGACTCTCATTACGAGCAGGCAAAGCGGTCCATTCGGCATGCCGAGCTGCCCGGCAAAGTTCGTTGGGAGCTCCGGCGATGGCCGGATCGGGTCTGGCACGCCGACCTGTTGCATCACTCGCTCGTCAAGGCCTATCGCCTGCGGGTCAACGCCGACTACAAGCCGGGTGTGGCTGTGGGACAGGGTGCCTATGATCTGACTCGGACCGCTGCGAGCCGCATCGTAATTCTCGCTGGAGACTTGATGGCATGACCACGAACGGCACGATCACCAAACAACAGGTCGCCGGTGCAACGGCGGACGCGGTATCCAGACTTCCCGCTGAGGTGCAGGAGGTGTTTCATATCCAGGTTGATCACGAGGGTATTTACAGGTCCGACGGCGGATGGATTATTCCGGTCGATATCGACGCCAGCCCATCGCGAATGACAGCCTACGATCTCGATCGCGCGCTTTCTCAGGTACAGGAACAGGTCGAGGAGCAACTCAAGACGGATGCAACCGTCGTGCTGCAACCCTGACAATGAAGAGGGAGGAGTCCTCCATGGCCTACGGCCCTAAAGTCATCGACCACTACGAGCACCCCCGCAACGTCGGGAACTTCGGCACCACCGCCGACGTGAAGACCCGCAAGGATATCGGCGTCGGCGTCGTCGGCGCGCCCGAATGCGGCGACGTCATGCAGATCCAGATCAAGGTGGACCCCGCCACCGGAAAGATCGACGACGCGAAGTTCAAGTGCTTCGGCTGCGGCTCGGCCATCGCCTCCTCATCCCTCGCCACCGAGTGGATCAAGGGGATGAGCGTCGATGAGGCGCTCCAGATCAAGAACACCGACATCGTGGAAGAACTGTCGCTTCCGCCCGTCAAGATCCATTGCTCGGTCCTGGCGGAGGACGCCATCCGCAGCGCCATCAGCGATTACAAAAAGAAGAACGGCATCGCCGAAGCAAAGTCCTCCCAGACCGCCGCGCATTGATCAGCGCGGATCGCACCATGATCGCGTGCGCATCGAAGCGAGATCGACGGAGATCGACGCGCAATCGGCGCAGAAAAAAACCGTCGATCGAGAGCTCCGATTCTCGATCGACGGCGTGCCACGGCTAGGTGCCGCGCTATTCGTAGTGTGAACTCATATCACCGTGACGGGCCGACGGATCACCCCGAAGGCAGGCTAGCGTATGCGATGGAAAGGGGTGGTCAACGCCAGAATGGCTCCGAAAAATCATTTTTTATAAAGCATTGTCAAATAAAGCCTTACAATCAATGACCCCGGAAACCAAGCATCTGAAAACAGTGGATGTCGGGATCGGAATCGTCATCCGACGAATCCCTGACAGAATACAGACAGTGAGCTCGACCAAAGCCCCTGACCTTCACGTCCTGATCACCCGACGCAAGCCCGACACGGTCTACGGCGGGTATTGGGAGTTCCCGGGGGGCAAGATGGACATGGGAGAAGATGCCGCCTCGTGCGTCGCGCGCGAACTGCGCGAGGAGATCGGCATCGAGGCGGAGGTGTTCGGCGTCCTTTCGGATGCCATGCACACCTATCCGCACGCGACGGTGCGCCTTCATCCGCGCCTCTGCCGGCTGACCCCCGATTCGCCCGAACCTCGAAATCTGCACGTCGCGGAGCATCGCTGGGTTCGCCCCGCGGAACTCGCCGGGTTCAAGTTTCCCGGGGCGAACGGGGCAATCGTGCTCGAACTTCTCGAAGCGATCAATCGCGGGCTGAATCTCTGATACGGGCCCCAAAGAGCGTCCGGGAGGAGCATCCGCCTCTTCGCTCGAAGACTCGCTCAGCATCGGCTTCCCTCATACCCGGGAATCAGGAGGAGTCGGTATGAGCCGATTCACGAGCCGCACGCCGAGCGATCGGGACATGCATACTTCCGCGATGGCGTACCCGATCGCCGCGCCGATGAGCACGTCGCTCGGATAGTGTGCCTTGAAGAGCACGCGGCCCACGCCGACGAGCACCGCCATCACGATCGCGATGGGGCGAAGTCTCGGATACATCCGCGTCAGGCACACCGCGGCGACGACCGCGAAGGCCGTGTGGCTCGAAGGCATGGACCAGATCTCCGTTACGTCGTCCGCGAGAATCTCCCACGCGTACCTCGGCGGATCGCCCTCTTGCACGATGTAGGTGTTCCAGGGGCCGAGGAAGTTCAGGTGCTCGCCGACGAACTTCGGGCGGGGCCTCCCGAGCGAGGCCTTGAGTGCGAACACGGCGGCCCACGTCATCCCCGCCGCGAGCAGCCAGTCGAGCATCTTCAGCAGCATTCTTGGATCGAGCCGCCAGATCAAAAGCGTGCAGACGATCATCGTCGTCGGACTGCCGAACTGCTGGAGGAGTTCCATCTCGCGTCGCAGGTCGCCGCCCGGTCGGAACGGAGTGACGAACCCGGAGATCGCGCCGTCGAAGGGGAGCAGGATGAGCGCGATCCCCGCCGCGCCGCCGCAGAGCATCAGCAGTCGGTTCCGCGCCGCGGAGTGGTTGGGGCTTTTGGAGTGCGTCAATCGGGTACCGCGCACGGTTATAGTCGATCGCGATGCCTCCGCCGACCGAATCCGAGGTCACGCCGGAACGCCCGCACAAGTGGGCGAAGGGCTGGATTGGCGGGCTTGCGCTGCTGGCTCTCTGCCTCTTCGCGCTCGTGCCGGGTCTGCGCGACCTGCCCCCCGTGGACCGGGACGAATCGCGCTTCGCGCAGGCGAGTCGGCAGATGCTCGAATCGCGGACGGTCGAGGGGTGGGTGGTTCCGCGGGTGGGCGATCGGCCTCGGCTGAATAAACCGCCCCTGATCTACTGGTTCCAATCCGCGAGCGCCGCGGCGTTCGGCTCCGCGACACCCGACGCGCCGCGCAACTCGATCGGGCTTCCGACGGGCGACGTGTGGCCATTCCGCGTGCCTTCCGTTCTGTGCGCGATGCTGGC
>JAGVLZ010000300.1 GCA_020054055.1 Phycisphaerales bacterium | reverse complement strand
TGGCGCGTCCGGCGGTTCCCGTCTCGGCGCCCCATGTGCCTTCCGGCGATCCCGCCGCGGTGTGGAGTCGGATGCTGGAACTCGTCGCCGCGAATCCGAGTGTCGCGCCGATCGTGGAGCCGCTGAGCCTCGAGAAGATTGAGGGGAACGTCGCGGTGGTGACCGCGCCGACGACGACGGCGCTGGGCGCGGCGCGCACGAGGCGCGGTGCGATCGAAGAGGGACTTTCCAAGGCCTTGGGCCGGACGATTCGGCTTGAACTTCGGGCGGCAGAGTCGGCACCGGGCTCCGCGGCAGCGCCGAGGTCGGTGGTCGATACGGCCGCAAGGGCGCAGGCGATGAGCAACCCGCTCGTGCGGCGAGCGGTCGAGTTGTTTGATGCGCGGGTAGTGGATGTTCAGGACGATGCGTAAGGGGAAGTCATGTTCGATAATCTCAAGGCGCTCGGCGCGCTCGCGGGCTTGATGCAGAACAAGGACAGGGTGCGCGCCGTGGCGGAGCGTTTCAAGGGCAAGTTGGAGCGGATGAATGTGACGGGCACGGCCGGGGGGGGCGCGGTGCGGGTCAGCGTGACGGGGAAACTCCGGGTGACCGACGTTTCGCTCGACCCGGCGCTGATCGCGGGGCTTCAGGCGGGCGAGGGGGGGCGGGCGATGGCGCAGTCATTGATTCAGGAGGCGATGAACGATGCGATGTCGCGTGCGCAGGCGCTCGTCCACGAAGAGGCGGACAAGCAGGCGCGGGAGTTGGGGCTGCCCGGGCTGCCCGGGATGGATTCGATCTCTTCGATGTTGGGGTGAATGGACTTCCGCCCGGCCTTGGCGACGGCGCGAAGACCGGGGCGTCCGATGCCGTTTCTATTTCGTTCCCGGCGGCGGCTTTCCGTCGGCAAGCCAGAGGAAACCGAGCACGGCCCGTGCCCGGGGCGGCAGCAGCACCGTCGCCAGCCCGCGAACGATTGTGCGTCCGAAGAGCGCGGCGAGTATGCCGGCGCTCACCTGGACCGATGCGTGCGCGAGCAGGTATTGCCACGCCCACTGCTCGAGGTGCGGCGCTTCGCTGATCCACGCGCGCCAGGCGATGGTCATCGGCACCATCGGCACGATCGCGGCGAGCAGCATGTGATAGATCTTCTTCCAGTGATGGGCGGCGCAGGCGTACAGCGTCACCATGACGAAGCCAGCGGCGGCGGAGAGGCCGAGCATCAGCGACACGAACGCCCAGTAATCGTCCATGTCCGCCTCGACCTGCCGGCCGACGCGTGAGGCTTCGGTGAGTTCATCCAACGTGGCGTATTGCAGCCCCATTTCCGCCAGGCCCAGCATGAAGGTCGCCCACGCCAGGAAGAACATCCACGCGACCGTTGCGAACACGCCGAGCCTGTTCAGCCACACCCTCCCCGCGGTCGTGAGCAGTGCGGCGTCGTGAATCCGGCCGCACTCGGTGCAGCGGGCGAGGAGGAGGCGCGTGCGCTCGTCGCGGAAGACGGGGGCGGTGCGCATATTAAAGCCGCAGTCGTCGCAGAAGCGATCGGTCTCGATGCGCCCGACCAGCGGATCGGTGGGTGCGATGGGGGGGGCGGTCGGTGCGGCCTGCATACGGCGTTGTTCCTGTTCGGGCAGATTCGATTTCAGGATAGGATCGGATTGCGTCGGCGTGCTCTTTGCTATCCCCGCTTGATGAGCACCCACGCCGCGAGGTGGACCACCGCCGCGAGCCAGGGAATCACGCGGAAGGCGAGTTTTCGGGTCTTGTGCTTGAAAATCTGCGTGCCGATGATCGCCCCGGCGAACCCTCCGGCCGCGGCGAGCCAGAGGAGGGTGCTCTCGCGCGTGCGCCAGGCGCCGCGTGTCGAGGCGACCTTATCGCGGCCGTAGGCGGCAAGGGTCACGAGCGACAGCACGGCGTAGAGGATGATGACGGTGGTCTGCATCATTGGTCAGCGCCTCGGCGGTGAGTGCGGCCGGGCGTGCTTCTTGGAGTACCACACGTTGAAGCCGACGCCCATGATGCTGAGGAGCGAAGCGAGGATGACGCCGAAGGACATGAACGCGGCGCCGATGCCGCCGGCGAGTTTGTAGGAGGCGAAGATGGCACCGCCGCCGACGATGAGGAAGGCGATGCAGGCGATGATGAGGGCTCGTTGACCGGGCATGAGGCTGATTCTACGAGAACGCGGCCCTTTCGATAGAGTGGGGACTCGAAAGGAGGTCCGCGTGGCGCCATCACGTTCGATCATCGTTGCGGCCGGGATGTTGATCGGCTCGCTCACCGCGATCGCGCTGGGACAGCCGGGCGAGCCCGCGGCGCCGAAGCCCGACCGCTGGACCATCGTTCAGTGCGGCACTCTGCTCGCGGTCCCCGGCAAGCCCCCGATCGAAAAGGCAACGGTCGTCATCAAGAATGACCGGATCGAGTCCGTGCGAGAAGGATTGGACGTACCGCGTTTCATCCCGGACGATGCGTTTGCAAACATCATCGATCTGCGAGATTGCTTCGTCATGCCCGGCTTCATCGACTGCCACGTTCACCTGACGCACCAGACCTCGCCCGATTCGAGGCTGCGCACGGTTACGGTCACCGAGGCGGAGGCGGCGATCGACTCGGTGGTGTACGCGAAGCGCACGCTCGACGCGGGGTTTACGAGCGTTCGCGACCTCGGGGCGATGGGCGACACGATCTTCGCGCTGCGCGATGCGATCAACGACGGGCGTATCGTCGGGCCGCGCATCTGCGCGGCGGGGAAGTCGGTCACGCCGACGGGAGGCCACGGCGACCGCACCAACTCGTTCCGTCCCGACGTATTCGATGTTCCGGGGCCGATCCAGGGGGTGGCCGACGGCGTGGACGCGTGTCGCCAGGCGGTGCGGAATCAGGTGAAGATGGGGGCGGACTGCATCAAACTCACGGCGACGGGGGGCGTGCTCTCGAACATCGGGGCGGGGCTGGAGCAGCAGTTCTTCGAGGATGAACTCAAGGCGATCGTGGACACCGGGCACCTTCTGAAGAAGAAGGTCGCGGCCCACGCGCACGGCGTGCAGGGGATTAACGCGGCGCTCCGCGCGGGGGTCGATTCGATCGAGCACGGCACCTACCTCGACGATGAATCCATCCGCCTCTTCAAGGAGAAAGGGGCGTACTACGTCCCGACGATCACGGCGGGCAAGAGCGTGGAGGAATACTCCAAAATTCCCGGCTACTACATCGCGCCGGTGATCCGCAAGGCGCAGAGCGTCGGCCCGCTGATCCAGGAGGCTTTCGGGAAGGCGCACAAGGCGGGGGTGAAGATCGCCTTCGGGACCGACGCGGGTGTGTTTCCGCACGGCGACAACTGGCGCGAGTTCATCTACATGGCGGAGGCGGGGATGTCGGCGGAGCAGATCATCGTGAGCGCGACGATCAACGCGGCGGACCTGATCGACTGGTCGAAGGATGTCGGGACGATCGAAGCGGGCAAGTACGCGGACCTCGTCGCGGTGAGCGGCGGCGACCCGCTGAAAGACATCGCGGCACTCAAGCAGATGCACGTCGTCATCAAGGGGGGCGTGATGGTGAAAAACACGCGCCCATGATCGAGCGATGCGGGAAGACTAGCGGGACTTGAGCGCGGCCTTGTATTCGTCGAGGCGTTTTAGGAGCGGTTCGCGGAGTTTGTCGGATCGGGCGATCTCGACGGCCCGCTCCTGCAAGTCCGCGGCCTTCTGCACATCGCCCTTCAAGAAGTAGACGCGGGCGAGGGTGTCGATGGTGTCCGCGTCCTTGCCCTCGGCGAGTTCATCGGCGCGTGTCGCGGCCATCAGCGCCAGTTCAAGGTCGGGTTGCTCGACGGGGCGCTCGGGATCGACGATGAGCCAGGCGATGTTGTTGAGGACCGCGAAGCAGTTGTTGCCCCGACCGCCGACAATGACGCGGCCGAGGCTCGCGGCCTGGGGCCAATCCTTGGCCTGGATTTTCTGTTCGTAGTGGCTGAACGCCCAAGCCGCGGAGATGCACTCGGAGTATTGGCGCTTTTCGTACTCGATGTCGTAGGTCTGCTCGATGATCGCATTGAGGGGTTTTTCGTACTCCGCGGGGCCTCCGATGAAGGCGACTCGCTGCTCCTGATCAACGATGAAGATGCAGGGGACGGAGGTGCGGCCCGAGGAGTTGAGCCACGCATCCATCACCACGCGGTTGCGGTCCCAGGCGATGTGGAAGCCCACGGGGTGCTTGCCGCGGAAGACGAACTGCTCGACCGCCTCGCGGGTGTTGACCTTGCCGGGGCTGGTGACGCCGATGACGACGAGTCCCTTGTCGGCGTTCTCGCTCTGGAGTTGCGTGAGTCGCGGCATGATCGACGTCGCCTGCTCGTCCCAGACCGCCCACATGAGGATCAGGTAGACCTTTTCCGGCTCGAACGCGTTGACCGGCTCGCCCAGGATCCATTCGCTCATCGTGAAGGCCGGCACGGGGTCGCCCACCATGAGGGAGTAAGGCTTGCGGGGGTTGGCAAGGTCGGGCATGGGCTGCGGGGGCGGGACCTTCTGGGCGTCGTTCGGCACGGTGGGCTGGCCGAGGGAAGCCGAGACGCAGGCGAGCGCGATTGCGAGGGAGGCAAGTCGGTTCATGGCGGGGAGGCTCTTGGGGCTCATGGAAGGAGATTCATCGGCCGGGCTGGGGAGGATAGGTGAGGGGGATCGGAGGAAGCAGAACCGGCGGAAAAGAGGGCGGTTGCAGGCGACGGGCGGAGTTTCGAGATGCGGGCTTCGGGAATGCAAAAGGCCCGGAGGATCGACGCCCCCGGGGCCTTGGTCTCGATTGCGTTACGGTTGGCTCTACTCGGCGCCCTCCAGCAACCGACCCAGCCGCCGGACCTCGGCGTTGCGGGATTCTTCGTCCATCGCGGCGATGGCGTCCGCGAAGGCTTCGATCGAGGCGTAGCCCATCTGTTGGAGGGCGTTCGTGATCGTGCCCGCTGCCTCGGCGGCGGACATCGGCGCATCGTCCGCGAAGTCCATCTGATTC
>JAGVLZ010000373.1 GCA_020054055.1 Phycisphaerales bacterium | reverse complement strand
GATGTCGCGCCGCGCAGCGAGGCCCGGCCGTCGCGCGATCCTGCTCTGCGGCGTGGTCGGCGTGCCGCTGGTGACACTGGAGGCGCTGATCGTCAGCGTGCCCATCGACGAATCTTTCGTGTTCTGGGGACACGTTCTGGTTGGCATCCCGTCGATCCTGACCGGCTACTTCCTCCTCGGCGTGCCGGTCGTCGCGTTGCTGGCGCGGGTCGTCGCGCCGATAGTTGCGACCGCGTTCCGCCTGCCGCGCAAACTCCTGATCGGATCGCTGAGCGCGACGCCCCTGCGCAACGGTTTCACGGCGGGGGCGCTCATGCTGGGCCTCGCCATGATGACGGACATGTGGACCACCGGGTCGGCCATCCTCCGCGATTGGGTCGAGGGTATCCGCTTCCCCGATGCGTTCGTGCAGGACCTCAACGGGCTGAGCGAAGAGGACCGGGCACGCCTCGAAGGTCTGGACTTTGTAGCGGGGGCGAGCGCGATCACCCTCATGCGGATCGACGCCAACGTCTTCGGCCTCGAACAACTCGAGCGCCCGCCGACATTCTTCGTCGCCTTCGAGCCGGGGCCGTTCTTCGAGATGACTCGGCTGAACTGGGAGGCGGGCGACCCCGCCTACGCGATGCGTCGGCTCGAAGAGGGCGGCGCCGTGATCGTGGCGAAAGAGTTCATCGTCGCGCGGGCGGGGTACAAGATCGGCGACACCTTCGTCGTGACGAATCAGGGCGAGCGGTACCCATTCGAGATCGTCGGGGCCGTCTCAAGCCCGGGGCTGGACGTCGTGGGCTATGGCTTCGACCTCGGACGCGGCTACGCGGAGATGGCGATCGGCACGGTCTTCGGCTCGCGCGCGGACCTGAAACGCGTCTTCAAGAGCGATGCCGTGCATCTGCTGCAACTCGGGTACGCGCGCGACATTCCCGATAAGGAGGCCGCAACGAGCATCCGCGGAGCCCTCGCCAAACCCACCGCCCTCGTCGGTTCCGGGCGCGAGATCAAGCAGGAAATTCTCACCATCGGCAGGCGAACCATGCGCCTGGCCACGGCCGTCGCGGTCGTGGTCATGCTCATCGGGAGCCTCGGCGTCAGCAACATCGTTCTGGCGGGGATCGACGCGCGCCGGTTCGAGTTCGGCGTGCTCCGCGCAATCGGCGCAAGCCGGGGGGTCCTGGGCAGGCTCATCGCCGCGGAGGTGATCGTGCTCGTTCTCGGCGCCAGCGTGCTGGGCACGCTGTTCGGGCTTCAGGGAGCGTTCACGGCCATGCGCTTCTACAACATATTCGCGGGGATCGAGTTGAAACTGATCCCGCAAATCGGCCCGATCGCGCTGGGATGGGCGATGCTGATGGTGGTGACGCTGGTTGTGATCTCGCCGCTGATCGCGCGGGTGGCCCGGGCGCATCCGCGAGAACTGCTCGCGGCGACGCGGGGGTGAAGGATTTCACCACAGACGCACAGAGACACAGAGATCGGAAATGGATTGAATACAAGGCCGGATCATTCGAAATGCCTTTTCACAGGCCTTCATCTCTGTGCCTCTGCGCCTCGGTGGTGAATGTACTTCTCAGCGCGCGCCGACCGGCTCGTTCAGGATCCGCTCCGCGTAGGTCATCATCGCGTCCCGCAACTGCTCGAACGACTCCAGCACATACAAGATCGGCTGGAAGTGATCGATCTCGAAGGACGTATCGCACACCAGGCTCATCTCGAACGGCCGCCGGTCCACCTTGGGGTTTTCGAGCGCGTTGTGCCCCTCCCCCTCGGAAGAGATCAGACCCGAGCCGTACAACTTCACCTTCCCGTCCTCGCGGATCAGGCCGAACTCGACGGTGAACCAGAAGAGGCGGGCGAGTCGCTCGGTGTGGTACGGGTCGTTGGTGTGCAATGCGGCCTTGCCGTAGGTCTGGAGAAAATCGGCGAAGACAGGGTCCGCGTGCAGCGGCACATGCCCGAAGACATCGTGGATGATGTCCGGCTCCGGCAGGTAATCCATCATGCTCCGCGGCCGCACAGTCACCGTTGTCGGGAACTGTCGCTGCGCGAGGAACGCGAAGAACGATTTGGCGGGCAGATACCCCGGCACGCCGTGGGACGACCAGCCGGTGAGCGCCTTCAAGCGGGCGTTCACTTCCTTCAGCACGGGGACGCGATCGGGAACAAGATTGATCGCCTTCGACCCATCGAGAAAGACTCGCGAGCCGTGGCCCGTCAGTTGCTCCATCCGCTTGCCGAAGAGTTCGCCCCAGACCTTGTGATCGTCGGCGGTGTACTTCTCGTACCGCTGCGTGATCTTCATCGAGTCGATGTCGATCTGGTCGGCGGGCAGATTCGCGGAGGCATCGGCCGCGGCCTGGGCGCGCCGGGCCTCGTCCGAGTCGATCACGGGGGAGTAGTTGATGCCGCTGCCGGTCTTTTCCATAAGGGCGCTCCCGAGGAGTACGCAAGAATAGTACGCGAGTGATTGGGGGAAGGGTTCAGGGTTCGGGGTTCAGGGTCTGGGGTGAAGATCATCTCGACGCCGACGCTTGATTCCTGCGCCCTGAACCCGAGACCCCGAACCCTGAACCCCTTCTCTCTGGCATACTCCCCCCATGAGCATGCTCCTGCTGGCTCTCATCGTGGTGGTCTGTCTCACGGCGGGGTATTTCCTCTACGGCTCCTTCATCGCCCGTCAGTACCGCATCGACGACTCCACCATTACCCCCGCCACCGCGAAGGCCGACGGCGTGGACTTCATCCCCACGCGCCCCTTCTACCTCCTCTCGCAGCATTTCAGCGCGATCGCTGCCGCGGGCCCCATCGCGGGGCCGATCCTGGCCTGCACCGCCTTCGGCTGGCTGCCCTGCGTGCTGTGGATCGTGCTGGGGGTCATCTTCATCGGCGCGGTGCATGACTATTCAGCGCTCGTCGCGAGCGTGCGCCACGGCGCCCACTCGATCGCCGAGATCGCGCGACGGCACCTCGGCCGCCGGGCGTACCTCTCGCTGGTCGCCTTCATCTGGCTCGCCCTTGTGTATGTGATCGTCGCCTTCACACAGATCACCGCCGACACGTTCGTGGGCAAGGCGGAAGAGTTGGAAGGGCTGGGAGTCACCTTCAACAAGGGCGGGGCGGTCGCCGCGGCGAGCGCGCTCTACCTCACGCTGGCCCTCGTGCTGGGAGTCGTGCAGCGCTTCCTGAACCCGCCCCTGTGGCTCGTCACCATCATCTTCGTTCCCGCCACGCTCGGCTGCGTCTGGGCCGGGACGATGATCGACGGCTGGCTGAACTTCGACGCCCGGACGTGGTTCATCATCATCCTCGCCTACTGCTTCATCGGGTCGATGCTGCCGATGTGGCTGCTCCAGCAGCCTCGCGGGTATTTGGGCGGGTTCGTCCTCTACCTGGCGATCGCGGTCGGCCTGCTCGGCGTCCTCTTCGGCGGCCTCAAGATCGAGCAGCCCATGATCACCCAGCAGGCGATGGAAACGCTCAACCCGCTGAGCGCCCTGAAACTCTCCGACCCGCAATCGGGCATCGCCATGACCGGCCTCGTCTTCCCCTTCCTCTTCGTCACCATCGCCTGCGGAGCGTGCAGCGGGTTCCACGGCCTGATCTGCGGCGGGACCACCAGCAAACAGGTCGCCAAGGAATCGCACTGCCGCCCCGTCGCCTTCGGCGGGATGCTGCTCGAAGGACTCGTCGCCATCATCGCGCTCGCGACCGTCATGATGATCTCGCCGGCGGAGGCGAAGGGGCTCGCTCCCGCGCGCATCTACGGCGACGGCCTCGCCTCCTTCCTCACCCTCGCCCTCGGCAAGGACGCCTTCGTCTTCTGCGCAACCTTCGGCGCCATGGCCTTCAGCACCTTCGTCTTCGACACGCTCGACGTCTCGACGCGACTCGGGCGCTACCTGCTCACCGAACTCTTCACCAGCGGACGCGGATCGCACGCCGGGCGCGAACAACCGGGCGGCGTCGCCGAT
>JAGVLZ010000362.1 GCA_020054055.1 Phycisphaerales bacterium | reverse complement strand
GCGCGAGGCGCTGGCGATCACCCGCCGTACATTCCTTCACGTCCATCGTCGGCCTCCTTGCCTCGAACGACGACAGTCTGACACAACTCAACACGCCGCACCAACGCCAGGCCGACTGACGCACCTAACAAGCGCCGAACGGCGCGCGGGAATCAAGTGCGATTGGTATTATCCTGTAATACTGCAATGTCAGCATGGAGATATGCCACATACAGCGCGACGATGCCGGAGCCGGAATGGCACATTCTTGCTCCGAGCAGCAGGAATGCCACAAAGAAGGGAGCAGGCGGGCTACCCGCCGGCTTAATGGAGGGTTTCAGAAGTCCCTACAAAACTCCCAAAACATGTTGTTGAGTTCGGGCTCTGGTATTTGAAGAACTGTGGCCATTTGATAACTCGCGTCGGGCCCACTCTTGACGCCGACGTGCCACAGGTGATACAGCGCGCTACGAGTCTCGGCAAGCTGAAGTCCCAGTAAGAACCGAGCCAGCAATGTTCCAAGCCCCAGAAACTCAGAAGATCCATAGCACCCAGCATTTTTCCAAATGTGCTGGTTCTTCGGCTCGGAGATCGAGTGATAATCGACCGCCAGAAGTTCTCGGAGTGACGACCACGTTCGGTCCATAAGTCGAATCGAATTGCGAGCGTGTGAATCGATATCGACTGGGAAGTCGCCGAGATGTGGTTGTTCATGAGACACGAGGCTCGTATAGCCTTCCGCAAGAATGACGGGAAGGCGGAGTCGAGTTGTGTAGTTGCTCATCCAACTGTTGGCGAGCTGCTTGGTGATACTGCCCAAACGGGAGAACCCTGGAAGTACCAGCACCGAATTGTATTTCGGGGTCCATAACGCCGGACCTCGAAATCCACCGGTCGCTTTGTGTAGAAGAAATGGCCAAACAATCCGATCTGCTCGCGATCCGACGAGAATGACGTTTCGCTTAGGCTGACTCCGCAATCCGATATCTCGCCTCATGCGAGCTAAGACCGGGATCGCAGGTCGGTTCTGAATGTATTGCTCCAAGCGCTCGCGATCTTGTTCCGACACTCCAATAGCCACGACGTTCATACCCGATGCACTATACTTAAGTGCCCCGTCAACTTCACACACAGCCATTCTAAGGCGCAGTCCTCGATACCTTGCTAGAATCTCACTGCTTCGTAACAACATGTCACCTCGGACAAGCGAGCGGTTAGTTATTGGAAGGATTGAAAGGGAACCAGCGAGAAGGGTTATCTGGAAGAGTTGGATAACCTGGCGAACCGGGCAAATCACCTGGGAACATACGCGATGGCGTAAAGTCAAGTCCAGGGTAGTCTGGGCTCAGCAGATCATCACCGCTATCAAGCAGTTCCTGCAGTCGTTTCGCCGCGAGTGCTTCCCCTGCCAACATACATCCGGCAACACCCGCACCCACCGCGACAGGAACACCAATCCCCCACGCGTACATTTCGCCATCGCCCATATTGGCCAAATGGTCCTCGGAAAAGATGCGCTGCCAGAAGTTGCGCGCGATAAAGTCGTTCACGTCATCAATCGGGTTCCGCCCACTGGGATCGATCAGCGCAATCGGGTTTGCGCCAGCGTATAGGTAGCAGTTTGCGCCCCCCATCAATCCGATCGGATCCCGCTGCACGAACCTGCCGATCCCCGGCTGGTACCAGCGCTCGCCGAGGTGGAGGAGGGCGATGGGCGCGGTGCCCGAGGCTCCGTCGAGAGTGAGGAGGCCTTCCTCGTACCCCCACTCGCCAGCGTACCGATACCGCGTCCCGCTCAGCGTCGGCGTGCCAACGGGTTCTCCGAACGCCGTGTAGACCTGCCGCCCGGCGACCACTTCGTCTTCATCCGTCGCGGCGATGGTTGAGCCGATCAGGTCGCCATGCAGGTGCAGTTCGTCGGCGCCGACCTCGCGTTCGACTGTTGGGTCGTACTCGCGGGTCACTTCGAACGACGTGCTGGTGCCGTGCGTGTACTCCGCGTCGGCGAATGGCGATGAACCCGAGTAGTCAACCCACTGCCCCATCGGCGACGTGAGAGGAACGATCTCCGGAAGTTCATCGGTGTCGAGTTCGCGCATCATGTACCGCTGCCGGGCGTCGGTGTTGTCGTAGCGGAACTCCACCGCCCGCGACTTCACATAGGTCGCGGGAATTGGCAATCCCGCATCCTCACCGGAGGTGTACACCTCCCACGAATCCCACAGAGCGTAGGAAAGCCTACCCTGCACATCGTAATACGTCGCCAGGTCGCGATAGACGTCGCTCGTCGCGTCCTTGATCGTGATGTTGCTCGCGTGGCCGGTGCGATAGTAGGTGTAGGCGACGTCGCGCGTAGGAACCCACGTCTCACTGACGAGCGTCTCCTCGATGTACTTCATCAACCGGTTGTTCTTCGTGACGAACCCCTCGGGGCAGTTCTCTTCATCCGTCACGTCGTAGAGATAGCGCACCCGCTTGTCATTCAGATTGTCCGTCTTGGTCAAACGGTTTCCGACCTGGTCGTATGTATAGGAGAAGTCGTAATCGTCCGACCCGGTCGAGACGCGTTCCTCGCGGATCAGTCGGCCACGGAGGTCGTAGGTAAACTCCACAACGGCGCTGGGCGAGGCCTCCGGGTCCGTGCTGGTGTATTCGTCCCGCTGCGAGACGAGGTTGTTGATCGTCCATGTGTAGTGGACGCGGGCGAGTTGATCGCCACCGCCACCCTTGGATTGGACGTGCTGGATGTCGGTGAGCCGATCCGCATCGTCGTAGGTGTAGAAGGTGATCGCGCCGTTGGCGGCGACCGATGCTTCAAGCCGCCCGGCCGCATCGTAGAAGTTTTCCGCCAGGGTGAGGGTGCTCATCCCGACTGGGCGGGTGATCGCGGTGACTCGTCCGGCGTAGTCGTATTCGTAGTTCAGAACGCGGCCGTCGGAGCCGGTCATGCTCAGCACGTTTCCCGCCTCGTCGTAGGAGGGGAAGGAGAAGGTGCGGGTCAGTTCGAATCCCGGCTCGTCGGAGGTGATGGCCCTGGCAGAGAGCCTCTTGAAGGGATCGTCGTAGGTCCAGTTGGTAACGCGTTCGGTCGCATCGCCTGTGCAGGATTCCCACGTCAGCGTGCGACCGACAGGGTCGCGCAGGTCATTCGGGTCGGTGCCCGAGTTCGCGCCGCACGCTTTGACCGATGGAATCTCCGGTGAAGGGATTGAGTCCGCAACCGCGAGGCGAGGCGGCGCGAAGGGGAGGCCGTTGCCGCGCAAGAAGTTGTCCGGTACAAGGCAACCGCCGTTGTCGCCTCGGCCGTCCGCGGACGACATGCCCCCCTGGCCGCTGCAGATGACATTGTCAAGCGAACTTGTCCTGTTCTGTGCTGCTTGATCAAACGCATCTCCCGTATTGACCGGGTTCAGAACAGTGCCTCGCAGAGCGACCGGGATGACTCCTTCGTTCACGTTGGTGCGGAAGTTTGAGTAGGCGTCCTTGTCGTAGGCCCATTCGGTGCGTACGCCGTTGGCATCGGTCACGCTCTTGATCATCCCCTTCGGGTTGTAGTTACCCGAGTTGGTGTCGGCGGGAGTGTATTCGATCACCGTATCGGCGGTGCCGCTGCCCTGGCCGTCCGCCTGCTCACGGATGGTCGTGACCTTGGTCGGATCGATGGTGGACTCGTACAGGAACTCCGTCTCCCAGCCATCCGGGTAGGTGGTGGTGGTCAAGCGGTAGAAGTTTGAGTCAGCCGGCTCCCCGCTCGGAACCTCGTAATCGGCGGTCGTGGCCTGAGTGGTGCTCAGCGGGGTGGTCCAACTGGTGGGGTTGCCGACCGGGCCGTAGGTCGTCGTCCATTCGCGGTTGAGGGGGTCGATGCGGGAGGTCACGTTGTTGTCGGCGTCGTAGTCGAGGAGGTTGACGTTGTTCGCCGGATTGGATGTGGCGATCTGGCGGCGGCTTGAGTCGTATGCCGAGTGCCAATCGTTGTCGCGGGGATCGGTGTACGTCGAGATCGATGCCAGCGTGAGTCCCTTGAAGACCTTGACGCACTGCGTCGATATGGAGGGAACACAGAAAGCAAAACTCTGAACGATGTCTGACGCGCCGCGCGTGACGATGGGGTGCTGCGTGACGGAGGCGATCATCGATCCCACGCTGCCATAGTCGTAGGTCCAGCGGTTGCCATCACGTTCGAGGATTTCAGAGATGGTGCCGCCGGAGTTGTAGCGGAACGACAGCAAGCGGCCAGCCCCGACGCAAGGTGGATCAGCGGCAAAGCCAGCGCGCGGCGGATAAACGAACCAGTTGAAATAACTCGTCGAGTCGAGGCAGGCGGCCAGACCGCAGGAATCTTCGCTCGTCCCGTCGCAATCCTCCTCGGTGCAGTGATAATCGTTCGCGCAGTCGTCCCATTCCCGCTCGCCGTAGCCGAAAGAGTATTCGCGGGCTCCGCTGCCCGTGCCGTTGGAGACTTCAACGGAAAGCGGTCGGCCAGTCGAATGAAGAACGATCCTGAAGGCTGTGGTGCCAAGTTGTCCTTCCGGCTTTATCAAAATGTCAGGGGGAGAGTAGGTCGGGTGGCGTTCGATCGTCACCTTCAACCCCGCCGTGTTGATTTCTTCACGAAGTTTGCCCGTGTTGTCAAACACCCGCTTCGACTGGTCGGGGCGAGTGAGCGTGAACCAATCCGTCGATGGAACGTCTTCTCGCAGGCGATCATGGATGCCGACCGGCGGTTGCCAATACGTTCCGTCCCAGATGAAATCGTTCCGTGTGCCATCGTCTTCGATGACGGTGGCGTGGTGGACGGCGGTCATTCCCACCAACTCGCTCCACCGAAAAACCGAGCCGCTGTAACTGGTTGACCAGCCCTTTCCAGGGCTGATGAGGCCGGGCCAAGTGCTGGATGTGATCGACTGGGTGGCACCAAAACTGTTGTGATAGAGGTTGAAGGCGACACTCAACGTGCGGTGCGTCCACGACGCCACCGGAATTGCCGTGGTCACGGTGCCCGAGCGAAGGTTTACGATCGCGTGGGGCGAGACTGAGATCCCACCTTCCCAAGTACGCGGAAACCCGTTCTCTCCCGCAGGGGTCGTTGGTCCACTGGGCCTCGCGAGAGCGATCTGGTCGATGCCGAGGAACACGGTACCCCAACCCGTCAGCACGCAGCCGTAGGCGATCACGATGAGGAGCAGGAACGAGCGCGGGAATCGCATGGCGTGCCTCCTTCGTGGAGCAACACATCCGCCAATCCTTATGAAGCGGATGTGGCGGAGCGCCCGATCTACCAGATTAGCCTATTACAACCAAGCGGTTCCTTCGAGTCGAGAGCATTCGCATTTTCTTTACATCGCCGGAAGGAATCCAATGCCAACGGCAAGGCGAAACAGCGCCCACCCGCCGAGGCCGATTGACCGCCGCGCTCGTTTCGGCTACCCTACTACCCCCCAACCGGACCCACCGGCCCGTCTCGTGTGAGGCGCGGCCGGCTCCAAGGCCGGGACCGCAGACGCGGCCACCCCCGCCGGGTCGCTGAAACAGCACCCACGGATCGCCCCTCGGGATTCCGTGGTTGACGGAGACGCTCGCATGGCCCGTTACACCGGACCCAAGGTCAAACTTTCGCGCCGCGTCGGCGCGCCGATCGCCGACATTCCCAAGCACACGGCCAAGCGGCAACTGGTGCCGAACGGCATCCACGGGTACCGCGGCAGGCGTCTGCGCGACTACGGCGTGCGCCTGAATGAGAAGCAGAAACTGCGGTACCACTACGGCGTGCTGGAGAAGCAGTTCCGCAACACGCTGGCCGAGGCGTCTCGCCGCAAGGGCAACACGGGCGAGTTGCTGCTCCAGATTTTGGAGCGTCGTCTGGACAACGTGATCCGTCGCGCGGGGGTGGTTCGGACGATCTGGGCGGCGCGTCAGATGGTGGCGCACGGGCATGTGCGGATCAACGGTCGCAAGTGCGACCGTCCCAGCGCGCAGGTCGAGGTGGGCGACGTGGTCTCGTTCCGGGACAAGATCCACACTCTGGTGCGCGACAGCATGGAGTCGATCGTCGGCCACCAGGTTCCGGAGTGGATCGAGTTCACTCCGGCGGAACTGACGGCCAAGATCAACTCGCTCCCGTCGTCCGACCAGGTTCCTTTTGACGTGAACACCAACCTGGTGATCGAGTTCTATCGCTGATCCCCGCCCCGCCCGGGTGCGGAGGCCGCGCTCGCTGATCGGGTGAGCGCGGCGGTTGCGCCCGCGGCTTCGGAGATAGTCTCCATGCTCAAGTTTCTTCGCCGGTACAACAAGGCGATCCTGATGGTGGGCGGCAGCATCCTGATGGTGCTGTTCCTGCTGCCCTCGACGACGAACCAGATCGGTCAGAACATGATGAACAAGGCGGTGGCGTACGCCGACGGCCGGAAGGTCACTGTTCTCGACATGCAGGAGGCGGTGCGCGAGATCGAGGTACTCGAGCGACTGAACCCCGGGTTGCTCCAGGGGCTGGGTGTCGGTCGTAGGCCGGAGCACTGGTATCTGCTGGTACACGAGGCTCGTCAGGCGGGTCTGATCGGCGGGCCGAAGGAGGCGCGCAAGGACCTGCCCCAGGACATGCTCGACATGATGCGCGCCTCGGCGTCGGAGTCGCAGATGGATCGGTTGCTGGCGAACGTGCGGGGCGTGCTGCGCCTGGTTTCATCGTCGAGCGCCGGGTCGCTGTATTCGTCGCGCGAGGCGGTGCTGCTGGGTCAGAAGATGTTCGACACGGCGTCGGTCAACATCGTTGTCGTCCCCGCGGGCAAGATCGGAGAATCGCTGCCGGTTCCTGACGAGGCTCGTCTCGTCGAGCATTTCGAGAAGTACAAGGACACGGACCCGTTGTCGGATCCGATGGGGATCGGGTATCGGCGGGCGGATGCGGTTCAGGTCGAGTGGTTGTCGATCGATCGCGCGTCGATCGAGGCGGCGTTTGTTCCCGACCCGATCGAGGTCAACAAGTATTGGCGGCAGAACCAGGCGAAGTTCACTGGTGAGTTCACGGCGGTGAAGGCCCAGGTCGAGCAGGAGTACGAGAGGACGCAGGTCGACCTCGCGCTGTCGCGCGTGGCCGACGTTTTGAAGCGGGAGCTTTTCCGTTCGACGTCCGCGCTGCCGGCCGACGGCGCGTACAAGGCGCTCCCCGCCGACTGGTCTCAGAAGATGCCGAAGCTGGCGGACCTTTCGGCGCTCGCGGATGCGGAGATGCGGAAGCAGTTCCCGTCGCTGACGCAGGGGCCGACGGTGACGGCGAATGACGGCGTGTGGCGGACGGGGAGCGATCTTTCGAGGCTTCCCGCGGTTGGGTTTTCATTCCTTCAGCAGGGGAATGGCGGTCGGCTGATGTTCAGCCAGTTGGCGCTGACGATGCGCGAGCTGGTGGGTCCTTCGCTCTTCGCGGTGCAAGAGAACATGGTGATCGGGCCGTTGCAGGATTTCCGCGGGTCGCTGTTCTACTTTCGCGTTGTGGCGTCGCGGAAGGCGGGGCCGCCGGCGAGTCTGGATGAGGTTCGTGAGGTGGTGTCGCGCGATGTCCGCACGCTCGATGGCTTTGAGAGACTCAAGAGTGAGAAGGAGCAGTACCGCGAGCGGGCGGTCGCCGACGGGTTGACCAAACTCGCCGAGTCGGCCGCTGTTACGGTCCGTCAAGGCGTCGAGGTGACGGGTCAGATGGTGCGGCCGATCGCGGGCTCGCAGACCCCCGATCAGTCGCTCGACGAGCCGGAGTTCCGCGAGGCGATCATGGCGCTGGCGCGGAGGCTCGATCCGAAGGTGGATGCGACCACGATCGACGCATCGCTCCGCACATCGGTGGCGGCGAGCCCGAGGGCGCGCGGCCTCATCGTCGGGCAGATCGTCCGCTATCGCCCGATGACGGTCGAGCAGTTCCGTTCCAACGCGGAGGCGATCGCGCGATTCGCGGCGGGGGAACTCGGCGGCGAGGGGATCATCTCGGCGTTCTCGTACGAGCGGCTGCGGGAGCGGCACGATTTCAAGATTGTGGGCGGGGATGAGGAGTCGGAATCGGAAGCGGATGTGCGGCAGGCGGAAGCGGCGCCGGCGGGCGGGTGAATCCTCGATGGGCCTTCGTGCGACGAAATCGCTTCGTGATCGTGCGAGTTTCAGATTCGATTGTACATCGTGAGGTGGTTCGTTCTCGCACCCATTCAGGGTGCAAAGATGGAATCATCGCTTCCATCCCGGGGACGGCGCTCGCCCAGCCTCGCTCCGCCCCCGGGTACGAACTGCCAGGCTTTCAGCGTGAAGATCTGGAGGCTGGGGCTTACCATCAAAGCCAATCACACACGTTGCAGTTGGACTCCCGCGCTCACACGGCGCTGTTGTTCACGACGATGAGGTGCGCCCTTGCGCGGTACGCATCGGCGAAGCGGTCGAAGGTCGGCTCCGCGACGGCGTGGAAGAACGCACGGGCGGTCTCGACTCCCCATCCGCGTGCGCCGGATCGTTCGCGGTCTTCCATGCGGGCGAGGCGCAGGTGCCGTGGGGCCTCGACGAAGACGGCCAGGTCATAGAGGTGTGCCACGGTGTCGTAGAGGGCGTGGATGCCCTCGCAGATGACGATCTCGGCGGGCGAAACTGAGCGCTCTCCTTCGCGCTTGTGCGAATGGAATGACCAGGTGGGAATCGCGGTGGTCCGGCCGGCGCGGAGCGATTCGAGGTCGCGGGCGAGCCTCGGGAAGTCGGCGTTCCTCGGCTCGTCGCGTTCGTGGTTCGGGGTGATGTCGTAGTCGGGGAGGTAGTTGTCGGTGGCCACGATGCACGGGGAGACCAGGCGGGCGAGGGTGGACTTGCCCGAGGCGACTGGGCCGCTGATCCCGACCAGCATCGGTCGGCCCGCGGCCCTGCCTGCGTGCTCGACGAGCGAGCGGATGCGTTCCGGCGCTTCGTGCCACGCGACCTGAACGGCCGATGATGGCTTGGTTCCTGATTGATCCGGGTCGGGCTGCGTCATGGGACGCGGTAGCGTAGCCCGTTTTGGCGTCGGACTCGTCGGCGACGGGGTTCACCTCTGGAGAGGCTGCATGGAACGGTTTCAGGGTGTCTTGGGGATCGTGCTGCTGACGGGGATCGCGTACGCGCTCTCGACCAATCGCAAGCGGATCAATCCTCGGATCGTGATCGCGGGGATTCTGCTCCAGTTGCTGATCGCGTGGCTGCTGCTCTCGTTTCCTCCGGTCGTGAAGTTGTTCGAGTGGTTCGCGACGGTGGTGACCAAGATCATTTCGTTCGCGGACGATGGGACGCGGTTCCTTTTCGGGAATGTCGCGGATGCGTCGGGGCCGTGGGGATTCATTTTCGCGGTGAAGGTGCTCCCGATCATCATTTTCTTCGCGTCGTTCATGGCGGTGCTGTACCACATGGGGATCATGCAGCGCGTCGTGGCGGCGGTGGCGTGGGTGCTGAGGCGGACGCTGGGGGTGACGGGGGCGGAGGCGCTCTCGGCGGCGGCCAATATCTTCGTGGGCCAGACCGAGGCGCCGCTGTGCATCCGTCCCTACATCAACTCGATGACCCGTTCGCAGATCATGGCGATCATGACCGGCGGCTTTGCGACGATCGCGGGGTCGGTGATGGCGGCGTACATCACCAAACTGGGCGGCGAGAGCGAGGCGCAGCGCATCCTCTTCGCCAAGCACCTGATGACGGCGAGCGTGATGTCGGCCCCCGCGGCGTTCGTGATGGCCAAGATCATGGTCCCCGAGACGGAGAAGCCGCGCGAGGAGACGCTCGCGGCGCTGATTTCGGATGAGCGCTCGACTCGAAACGTGCTCGACGCGGCGGCGGCCGGGGCGACCGACGGGCTGAAACTGGCGCTCAACGTCGCGGCGATGCTCGTGGCGTTCGTCGCGCTCCTGGCGATGCTGAACTGGCCTATCCAGGCGCTGAGCGTGCTGGAGCCGGTGGCGAAGTGGCGCGCGGCCTACGGAATCCCGGTGCTTTCGTTCGAGAGCATTCTTGGATACCTGTTCATTCCGATCACCTGGTGCCAAGGGGTGCCCAGCGCGGATTGCGCCACGTCGGGCACGCTGCTGGGGACGCAGGTGATCGCGACGGAGTTTGTCGCGTACCTTTCGCTGTCCGATCACATCAACAACGGGACGATCTCGCCTCGTGCGGCGCAGATTGCGACGTATTCGCTCTGCGGGTTCGCCAACCTTCCCTCGATCGCGATCCAGATCGGCGGGCTCTCGGCGCTGGCGCCGGAGCGCCGCGCTGACTTCGCGAGCCTCGGGCTGCGGGCGATGATCGCGGGGGCGCTCGCGTGCTGGATGACCGGAGCGGTGGCGGGGATGTTCATTTCGGTGTGAATCGGGAGCGCGGCCCGCTCAATTCGTTCGGGGCTCGTCGCAAATCAGCCTCTTTTCGGCGTGGTGGATCAGCGATTGAAGCGGTTGATGGGTGAGGAGCAGCAACGGGTTCATCGCCTTGGTGCCGATGGCGACGCGGTGCGCGCCGGCGGCGGCGTAGTCGTCGATGTCGTCGGGCGTGGTGATGCCTCCGCCGCCGATGATGCGGATTTCGGGTTCGATGTTGAGGGCGCGGGCGATGCTCCGCACCTCGCCGATGCACTGGATGGCGACGGGCTTGAGGGGTTTGCCGCTGACGCCGCCTCGGGGGACGGGGATGGTGTTGCAGCAGTGGAAGTTGCGGAGTCCCGCGTCAAGGGCCTGGCGGGTCATTGCGTGGAAGTTGACCGGCGGGAGTTTGACGATGATGGGGAGGCCGGTGGCCCCGGCGCGTTCGAAGAGGTCCGGCGGCCAGTTGATGTGGCCGACGTTGGGGCAACTCATGTTGAGTTCGATGGCGAGGGGCTTGATCTCCTGGGTTTGTTCGAGGAGCGTTCGCCATTCGGCGTCGTCGAAGCCGTGGATGGAGATGATTTTGTCGGGGGGATCGATGCGGCCCGCCCGGACCTGTTGCGTGAGCCAGTCGATGCCCGGGTTGCGGAGGCCGATCTGATTCACCCATGCGCCGATGCGCGGGTAATAGCGGACGGTGCGGATGACGCGCCAGAATCGGCCGGGGCGCCGGAGTGCGGTGAAGGTGCCGAGGGTGGCGGTGGCGCCGACGGGCTGGATGTAGTTGCCGAAGGGGGCGGAGATGATGAGGGGTTGGACCTTCGTCCCGTCAGGATCGCGCGCGATGGTTGGTCGAAGACTGCTCAGTCTCGGCTTCTCGGGTTGGGTCGCGGCGACTTCTGTCATCCTCGTCTCGGGTTCCTCATGCTGCGTGCGGGGGCATCGGCGCGGGTGGTCTGCGGTGGCGCGCGGGGCGGATCGTCGTGCGGTTCGATGGCCGGGGG